>DASSGL010000086.1:0-6780 GCA_035693525.1 Gaiellaceae bacterium
GCGGCGCTCGATGCGACCGGGTTCGACGACGTGACGAACGGATACGTGCCGTGGTCGAGATCGAGCAGCGTCGCCTGCGCCCCCTCGAAGAGGACGGCCTTGCCGTCGCGCAGCGCGTCGTCGACATAGAGCGACGTGTCGGTGACATAGGGCCGTAGCCGCTGCGCGTAGCCTTCGTACTGCGCCGTCACCGTCTCGAGATCGAAGGGCTCCGCCTCGTAGACGCGCTCGAGCCATAGGTTCTTCTCCGCGAGCGCGACCTCGATCTTCTGGCGCAGGATCTTCGCGTCGAGGACGTCCTGCACGCGGATGCCGAGTCGCATCGCCTTGTCGGCGTAGCACGGGCCGATGCCGCGGCGCGTGGTTCCGATGGCGAGCTTGCCGAGCCGTCGCTCGCTCGCCTGGTCGATGGCGAGATGCCAGGGCATGATCAGGTGCGCGTTGCCCGAGACGTAGACCTCGGCGGTCGAATGGCCGCGGCGCTCGAAGTCGTCGAGCTCGCCGATCAGCACCTCGGGGTCCACCACGCACCCGTTGCCGATCACGCACGGCTTGCCGCGCACGATGCCGCTCGGGAGCGCGCGGATCTTGTAGGTCTCGTCGCCGACGACGATCGTGTGGCCCGCGTTCGGTCCGCCCTGGTAGCGGCAGACGATGTCCGAGTCCTGCGCGAGCAGGTCGACGATCTTTCCCTTTCCCTCGTCTCCCCACTGCGCCCCGACGATCACGGTCGCAGGCACGTCCGGAAGTGTAGGTGGCGCGCAGGCCGGCCTACGCAGCTGCCTCTGCAGAGGACGAGGACGTGCGCTCGACGCGTACCGCGTGGCCGCGCCGGCAGAGGAACGTTCCGCGGTCGAGGTCGCTGTCGAGGCGGCCCGCGAAGGTCGACCCCGAATAGCCGTCGGCCGCGTCGAGGTCGGCGCAGGCGTCGCAGGTCGCGGTGAACGAGGTGGCGCGCGCGGGGATGTGCACCACCTGGTCGTTCACGTCAAGCAGCCGCGGGGTCGGCGAACTTGGCGTACCGCTTGAGGAACGACAGCTTGAGCGCGTCCGTCGGGCCGTTGCGGTGCTTCGCGAGGATCACCTCGGCGAGCCCTTGCTGATCGGACTCGTCGTTGTAGTACTCGTCGCGATAGATGAAGGCGACGAGGTCGGCGTCCTGCTCGATCGAGTTGTGCACCGTGATGTCCTCGGCGACGAAGTTGTGCAGTCCGTCGACCGTGAGGTCGTAGACGTCGGCCTCGCCGTCGGGCTCGATCGCGACGATCTCGTCCCAGTAGACGTGGCTCGTCGCGAGCCGCTCGAGCTCCGGGCTCGCGACCGCGGTCGCGACACGCAGCGCGCGCTCGCGTCCGAGGTTCGTCTTGTAGAGCCTCGTTCCGCAGTAATGCGCACCGATCGCGGCCTGCATCGCGCGCTCGGTAATGCCGGCGGTGCGCATCGCCGGGCGCACGACCGTGTTCCACGCCTCGCGAGGGATCACGTCGCCGTTCGTCTCGCGCGCCCTTTGCCTCGCACGCCGGGCCGACAGCAGCTCGCCCTCGCCGTGGTTGCGGATGCCGATCACGCCGATCGCGGCGAGAAATGCGTCGATGTCGTCGTCACCCATGACCTGGAGGCGGTGGACGGTGTGGCCGTCCCACGAGATCGACACCTCGCGCAGGACGGCGTTGATCCCGAGCCGGAGCAGGAGCGACCGGAGGCCGAGCGCCAGGTCGCGACTGGTCGCGTCGTACCGGACGATGGGCGAGACTCCGCCCGCGCTGACGCATCCGTCGGCGGCCCACGCATGCCGGAGGAAGGTGGCGATCCCCCACGGGCCCTGCCGGAACACGCGCTCCGGCACGCGCGGCGCCCACGAGCGAAGGCGTCGTCCGAGGCGGGCGAGCTCCTGGTCGGAGAGCGTCTCGCGCTCGGGTCCCGCCAGTTCGCGCGGGACGGCGATCCGGATCCCCGGCGCGAGGTCGTCGAGCCTCCGCCAGCCGTCGAAGGCGAGGAGCTTGTGGTTCGCCGTCGCACGGATCTCGCGGCCGAGCCGCGTCCGCAGCCGATAGACCGGCTTTCGTCCCGTCGCGAAGGCGTGCGTGACGACGCGCGGCTCGAGCTTCCAGGACTCGGTGTCGACCGCGAGGACGCGGAAGCCGGATCGTCCCTCGAGCTCGCGGATCGGACGGTAGAGCCCCTCGTCGGGGAGATACACCCGCGTCTCTCCGGCGAGGCAGCCCGACTCCCTCAGGTCGGAGAGGATCGGCCGCTTGTCGGTGCGCTGCTCGACTGCGCGCGAGAGCTGCGAGAGCGCGATGATCGGCACGTCGAGGTCGCGCGCGAGGATCTTCAGCGAGCGAGAGATCTGCGAGACCTCCTGCACGCGGTTCTCCGCCGAGCCGCCCGACGTCATCAGCTGCAGGTAGTCGACCACGATCAAGCCGAGGTCGGGATGCCGCGACTTGAGCCGTCGTGACTTCGAGCGGATCTCCATCATGTTGATCGAGCCGGTGTCGTCGACATAGATCGGCGCCTTCGCGAGCTTGTCACATGCGGCGGTCAGCCGAGGCCAGTCGTCCGGCGCGAGCTTGCCGGTGCGGAGCCGCTGCGACTCGACCTTCGCCTCGCTGCACATGAGCCGCTGCGTCACCTCGGACTTCGACATCTCGAGCGTGAAGAGCCCGACGGGGATGCTCTGCCGCACTGCCATGTTCGCGGCCATGCAGAGCGCGAGCGCCGACTTCCCCATCGAGGGACGCGCTGCGACGATGATCAGGTTGCCGGGCTGGAAGCCCGACGTGAGCCGGTCGAGGTCGCGGTACCCCGACGGCGTGCCCGTGACGTCGGCGCCGGCCTCGTAGAGGGTCGTGATGCGCTCGAAGCTCTCCTTCAACAGCTGGTCGATGTGCGTGAACTCGCCGCTGACGCGCTGCTGCGAGAGGTCGAACACGACCTGCTCGGCGCGGTCGACGAGATCACCCGCCTCACCGGGTCGTTCCCAGCCGAGGCGGGCAATCTCGCCGCCTGCACGGATGAGGCCGCGCAGCGTCGCCGTCTCCCGCACGATCCTCGCGTAGTGCGAGGCGTTCGCGGTCGCGGGGACGAGTGCCGCGAGCTCGTGCAGGCGGACGCGACCCCCGACGCCCTCCAGCTCGCTGCGCTCCTCCAGCTCGTCGGTCAGCGTGATCGCGTCCACCGGCTCGCCCTTCGCGTAGAGCGCGAGGGCGGCGCGGTAGATCTTCGCGTGCGACTCCCGGTAGAAGTCGCTCGCGTCGAGGATCTCGCTCACGGCCCCGATGGCGCCCGGGGAGAGCATCATCGCTCCCAGAACCGATTCCTCGGCTTCGAGGTTCTGGGGCGGGATGGCGGCGCTGTCGGGGACCGGGGCGAGCTGTGCCATGCGCGCGGATTTGACCATGCGGGGGCCGTTGTTACCACCTGTCGAAGAGTCCGTTGTGAACACGTCCTTTTGCGCCATTTGCAGGGGAAACACATCCTCGCAGGGGCATCGGACGGCGTGGGCTGTGGAAAGTTCTCGCGCTCGGTGCGGGAACTTCCCGCGGCATTCCACAGGCGGTGGAGAGACCTGTGCAGAAACGACGAGGGGGCGCCGCCGGCGCCCCCTCGGGTCATTCGTCGCGGAGCGCCGCTTCGGCGTCCGCCCGCCACTCGGGCTCGGGCTCCGCCGCCGCCTCGTCCTCCGCCGCCGCCTCCTCCTCCGCAGGCGCCGGCTCCTCGGCCGCGAGCTCCTCGATCGGCGGCCCCTCGTGAAGCGGCTCGGGCTCGGCCGCCGCCTCGTTCTCGGCAGCCTCCATCGCCTCGAGCTCCGCCTCGGAGGGGAGCTCGCCGCCCTCGGGGACGACGAGCGTCCGCACGTCGACGCGGATGTCCTGGAAGACGTCGATCGGCACGTCGTAGCGGCCGATCCGCTTGATCGTGTCGATGCCGATCTTCCGCCGGTCGACGCGGATCTTCGCCGTCGACCAGAGCTCGTCGGCGATGTCGGTCGGGGTGACGGAGCCGAAGAGGGCTCCGGTCGGTCCGGCCTTGACGTCGAAGCGGAGCTCGGCCTTCGCGAGCCTCGCCGCGAGCGCCTTGGCCTCCTCGGCCGTCTTCGCCTCGTGCCTCGCCCGCTGGGCGTCGCGCCTCTGCAGCTCGGCGACCCGCGCTTTCGTCGCCTCTTCCGCCAGCTGCCGCGGGAAGAGGAAGTTGCGTGCGTAGCCGCGCGCGACCGAGACGACGTCGCCCCGGAGGCCGACCTTCTCGACGTCCTTCAGCAGGATGACGTCCATCAGCGCTCGTCGCGGTCGCGCCGCCCGCGACCTCCGCCGCGCTCACGATCGTCCTGTCCCTCGGCGACGTACGGCAGGAGCGCCATCTCGCGAGCCCGCTTCACCGCCTGCGCGACCTGCACCTGGTGGCGCCGGCACGCGCCGGTGATGCGGCGGCTGCGGATCTTGCCCTTCTCCGAGACGTAGCGCCGGAGCTGGTTGATGTTCTTGTAGTCGATCTCTGCGACCTTGTCCTTGCAGAAGAAGCAGTTCCGGCGCTTGATGCCCCCTGCGGGCCCGCCGGGCCGCTTCCGCTGCTGCTGTCGTTCGCGTGCCATGTATCTCCTAGAAGGGGATGTCGTCGTCGGCCGCAGCCGGGAAGTCGGCTCCGCTCTCGGAGCCCGCCCCTGCCGGCACGAACTGGTTGCCGCCGCCAAGGCCCTCGCCGTCGCCGCGGCTGCCCAGGAACTGGACGGTGTCGGCCACGACCTCGACGGATTCACGCTTGCCGCCGTCCTGGGCCTGCCACTCGCGCCACTCGAGCCGGCCGTCGACGGCGACGGGTCGGCCCTTCGACAAGTACTGCGCGCAGCTCTCGGCCTGGTTGCCGAAGACCGAGATGCTGAAGTAGTTCGGCTTGTCGATCCACTGGCCCGACTCGTCGCGCCGCCGGCTGTTCACCGCGATGCGGAGGCTGCAGACCGGCGTACCGCCCGGCGTGTGACGAAGCTCGGGATCGCGCGTCAGGTTCCCGACGAGGATCACCCGGTTGATGTTCGCTGCCATTACTCCTCCTCGCCCCCTGTCGTCTCGTCCTCGGCCGTGACGGCCGCCGGTTCCGGCTCCGCGACCGGTACGGCCGCCGGCGGAGCGGGAGCGGGAGCGCTCGTGTCGTCCCGCGGCGCGCTCGTTCGTGAGCCCTCGATGTGCTTCGTCGCCATATGGCGCAACACCGCGTCGTCGATCTTCAGCACGCGGGAGATCTCGTCGAGCGTCTCGGCAGGCGCCTCGAACACGACGAGGTGGTACACGCCCTCCGAGCGCTTGCCGATCTCGTACGCGAGGCGCCTGCGGCCCCACGCGTCGTGGCTCCGCCAGGTGCCGCCGCCGCGCTCGACGAGCTCGCGCACGCGCGCGATCAGCTCGTCCTGGTGCGACTCGGCCCGTTCGGGGTCCAGCATCAGAAGAATCTCGTACGTCGTCAAAGTCCCGATGACCTCCTTCCAGAGTCCGACTTCCCATGGTCTGAATCGGCCCCGACTGCCGGCGCCGCTCGGGACGGAACGGCGCGATGACGGGGCAGGAAGCAGCGGCAACTGTAGCATCGGTCGCATGAGGCGCCTGCTCGCCTGGCTCGCCGGCCTCGTCGGCGGCGCGGCCGTCTACCGCTCGATCACGAGGAAGCGGCGGCCGGCGGCCCAGCCCGTCGAGCCGGCCGACCCGGCCGAGGCATTGAAGGCGAAGCTCGCGGAAGCCCGAGCTGCGGGCGACGAGCGCGACGAGACGGAAGCGGGCGAGACGCGCGTCGACGAGGCCGCGGACCCCGGCGTCGAGGCGCGGCGTCGGTCCGTGCACGAGCGCGGGCGGGCTGCAGTCGACGAGATGCGGTCCGAGTAGCGCGTAACCGTTCGGGGGCCTCGGGCGTTCGTCCGACGCATGGCTCGCCCCGTTCCAGCAGACCTCGAGGACGCCCTCGCCGACCATCCCGCTGCGCGCGAGCGCTTCTGGGCGATGCCGTCGGAGCAGAAGGACGCATGGGTCGCGTACGTCGCGCGAGGTCGTTTTCCCGGCGCGCGTCGGCGTCGTGTCTCTACCACGGTGCGCCGGCTCGGCGGGTCGACCGTGGTCGAGCGCAACAGCGCAGGGCCGCCCCCGATCCCGAGCGACGCGAGCGCATGGCTCCTCGCGCTCGCGCTCCTCGGCGGCGTGGCCGCGCTCATCGTCTGGCTCGCGGTCTTCAGGCATCACGACCGCCGGACGACACCGACGGCGGTCGTCGTCACCGCGAAGGCGACCGTGCCGAAGGTGACGAGCATCCGCTTCCAGTCGGCCGAGTTCCAGCTGAAGCAGTCGAAGCTGAGCGCGCGCGTCGTTCGCCGGAGCGCCGCGAAGCCGCGCGGCATCGTGATCGGACAGCGGCCGAAGCCCCGCACCCTCGTTCCGCAGGGGACGACCGTCGTGCTTCTCGTCTCGAACGGCCCGCCGCGAGTAGCGCTCCCCGACCTGGTCGGGCTTGCAGCCGCCGACGCGGTGCGCGCATTGCAGCAGCGGCAGCTGACACCCGTGTTGCGGCAGTCGCCGTCGGTGCAGTCGCCCGGGACCGTGCTCGCGCAGCGCCCGAAGGCCGGCGCCCACGCGAAGCCCGGCTCGCGTGTCGTCCTGCAGGTCGCCGCGCAGCAGACGACGACGCAGCAGCAGACGACGCCACGGCAGACGACAACGGCACGGCAGACGACGACCACACAGCCTGCGACGACGACGCAGACGACGACTCCGAAGACGACGACTGCAGGCGCCGGGCTCA
>DASSGL010000087.1:0-4294 GCA_035693525.1 Gaiellaceae bacterium
TCGAGGATGTCGTAGATCTCCTCGCGGTCGATGCGCACCTGATCCGTGAGGGGGACGGCCTTCGCGTTGTGAACGAGGTCGTCGAGCTTGTCGATCAGAACGAGGACGTCCATGGGCGAAAAGTCTAGCCTCGGCGGCCGACGGTGCGGCTCGGCCTCGGGGGAGCGCCCTGAAAGAGCCTATTCGCCCGGGTTCTCGGGCGTGCCGGGCTTCCCGTTCGGGAAGACCTCCTTGAATCGGCGCGCCACCGGCTCGGGCACGAGCGCCGAGACGTCGCCGCCGAACGCCGCGATCTCCTTGACGCCGCTCGACGAGACGAAGCTCACCTGCGCGCTCGCCATCACATAGACCGTTTCGACCTCCGGCGCGAGGTGGCGGTTGAGCTGGTTCATCTGGAACTCCCACTCGAAGTCCGAGATCACCCTCAGGCCCTTCACGATGGCCTTCGCCTGCCAACGCTTCGCGAAGTCGACGACGAGCTCGCGGAAGACGTCGACCTCGACGTTCTCGAGGTGGACGAGCGCATCCCGCAGAAACGCGACCCGCTCCTCGATCGTGAACATCGGCCGCTTGTGGTGCGGAGCCCCGACGACGCCGACGACGACACGGTCGAAGATGCCGGCGGCACGCGCGATCACGTCGACGTGCCCGTTCGTCACCGGGTCGTACGAGCCGGGGCAGATCGCCGTGATCACGACCCGCCCTCGAAGACGGTGATGCGCACCGACCCGTACTTGCGGCTCGTGCGCAGCGTCAGCGGGAGGTCCGGCTCGACGCGCGCCGCCGTCTCGACGACGACCAAGCCGTCCTCGGGAAGCACGGCAGGCAGATAGCGGGCGAGTTGGGGCTGCACGTCGAGATACGCGTCGTAGGGAGGGTCGACCAGCACGAGATCGTACTTCCTGGCGCTTCCTGCTTCCTGCGCGAGCGCGGTCACGACGTCCTGCCGGACGACCCTTGCGTTCAGTCGCAGCTTGTCGAGGTTGCGCTCGATCGTTCGCACCGCCTCCGGATCGCGCTCGACGAAGACGGCTCGTGCAGCGCCGCGGGACAGCGCCTCGAGGCCCATCGCGCCGGAGCCGGCGAAGAGATCGAGCACCACTGCACCGTCGAGCGGCCCGACGATGTTGAACACGTTCTCCCGCACTCGATCCGACGTGGGCCTCGTGTCGAGGCCGGGCGGAGCGTAGATCGTGTGCCCTCGATGCGTGCCGGCGACGATGCGCATCGGAGGATCGTCGCACGACCTTAAGAGGTCGAACCACAATGAGCGACTGTGTCGCGCGGCCACGCTAGGCGGCGCATCGCCGCGTCCTCAGTCGCGCCGATAGCTCGGCTATCGGCGCTCCCTGCGTCCTTGCGCTGCACTCGCCTATCGCGCCGCTCGCCGAGCGTCATTCTGGTTCGACCTCTTAGCCGCGGAATCAGGCGGGCGCGAGGCAGGCGTCGTGTGAGGACGGCGCCACACGCGTCTCGCTGCGAACCCGGCCGCGCGCATCGAGCACGCAGAGCGTGCCTCGGCTGAGCGAGGGCGTGAGCACGCGCCCGGCCGCGTACTGCACGTTGTAGGAGCCGACCGGCACGCGGGTCGTCTGCAGGAGGCGGGCGGTCGGCTCGTCGTACACGCGCAGCGTGCCGTCTTCACCGCTCGTGACGAACGCGCGACCGTGCAGGAACGTCACGTGCTGCGGCGCCGCATCGGCGGGCAGCGTGCGGCTGGCCGTCCCGTCGTAGACGACGATCGCGCGCGCCTCCCCCGCGGTGACCCAGACGCGGCCGCTCGGCGAGAAGCCGACGTCGTGCGCCGGGAACGGCGGCCGGACGCGACCGCGGACGTACGGACGTCGGGGGTCGCGGACGTCGACGACCGCGAGCTCCGGTGAGGCGGTGCCGAGCCCGATCCAGAGCGTGCCGCCGTCGCGCGAGAGCGAGAGATGGCGAGGCCACAGCCGGAGCTTCAACCGCGCGACGACCTCTCCGCGCGCGACGTCGACGGTGGCAAGCGTGGCGTTTCCCGAGTCGGTGACGAATGCGTGCCGGCCGTCCGCTGCCGCGGCCGTGTAGCGCGGCTCCTCGAAGCGGTCGAGCACGTGCCGAACCGCGAACGCGTGCAGGATCGTCACCTCGCCGGCAGCGGTGTGCGCCACGACCGCGCTGCGGCCGGCCCGCTCGATGCTCCGCGGCCCTGGTCGGGTCGCGATGCGAATCCGCACGGCGCCGGTGAGAAGATCGACCGCTGCGACGTGCGCCTCCGTATCGGCGGTGACGAGGGCGGTCGTCAGCTCGCGCAGCACGAACGGCGCCGCCGCGGCTGCGAGGAGGAAGCTCCGCCTGTCCATTCCCACCTCTACGCGCGGGCCGCCGGCAGAGGTCCCCCGCGCTCAGGCTTGAAGCGAGGCGTCGGCGTAGAGCTCGTCGACCGCGTCGAGGAGCGTCGCCGGCGGCTCGGGGAGCGTACGCGCGACCTCTCTCGCACGCTCGAGCAGGGGGCGGTCGAGACGGATCTGCGCGAAGCGGAGGTCGCTGACGCCGTGCTGACGCGTGCCGAGCAGCTGCCCGCCGCCACGGAGGTCGAGGTCGACCTCGGCGAGCTCGAAGCCGTCGGTCGTCGCGACGAGCGATTCGAGACGAAGCCGCGCCGTCTCCGTCAGCTCCTCCTTCGAACGCGACACGAGCAGGCAATAGGACTGCTCGGCCCCGCGCCCGACGCGCCCGCGCAGCTGGTGGAGCTGCGCGAGGCCGAAGCGGTCCGCCTCCTGCACGATCATCACCGTCGCGTTCGGCACGTCGACACCGACCTCGATCACCGTCGTCGCGACGAGCACGTCGAGCTCGCCCGCATTGAAGCGCGCCATCACTTCGCGGCGCTCGTCGGGCCTCAGCCGGCCGTGCAGGCAGCCGACGCGGAACTCGCGCAGCTCCGCACGTCGCAACCGCTCCGCTTCTTCCTCCGCGGCACGCGCAAGCGTCGTCTCGGACGCCTCGACCAGTGGGCAGACGACATATGCCTGCCGGCCCTCGCGCAGCAGCTTCGTGAGCCGCGAGTACGCCTCCGACGCACGCTGCTCCTCGATCCAGCGCGTGACGATCGGCTTGCGTGACGCGGGCGGCTTCGCGATCTCCGAGACGGCGAGGTCGCCGTAGACCGTGAGAGCGAGGGTGCGCGGGATGGGTGTCGCCGTCATGTGGAGGACGTGCGGCGCGCGGCTGAGCGCGAGCGCCTTGCGCTGCTCGACGCCGAACCGATGCTGCTCGTCGACGACTGCGACCGCGAGGTCGCGGAGCTCGACTCCCTCCTGGATGAGCGCGTGCGTACCGACGAGCACGTCGGACTGCAGCGCAGCCGCACGCACCTTCTTCGGCGTCGTGCTCGTGAGCAGCGCGCACGTCACCCCGAGCTCGGCGCAGATGCCCTCGATCGTCAGGAAGTGCTGCTCGGCGAGCGTCTCGGTCGGGGCCATGAGCGCCCCCTGGCGGCCGTGCTCGACCGCACGCAGGAGCGCATAGAGCGCGACGACCGTCTTGCCGGAGCCCACGTCCCCCTGGAGCAGCCGCTGCATCGGCACCGTCCGCTCGAGGTCGGCGTCGATCTCGCGGACCGCCTGCTCCTGGTACGGCGTGAACGCAAACGGCAGCGTCGCCCGGTAGCGGAGGACGAGCTCGCCCGGGACGCCGAGAGACGGCGCCAGCGTGCGCTCGCGCTCGGCCGCGCGGCGCGCGATGCCGATCTGCAGGAGCAGCAGCTCCTCGAACGCGAGCCGCGCGCGTCCGGTCTCGGCCTCGTGCTCCGATTGCGGGTGATGCAGGGCGACGAGGGCGTCGCGCTTCAGCGGCAACCGCTCGCTCACCCTCAGCTCCGCGGGCAACGGGTCGACCCAGTCGCCGGCGCGCGCCAGCGCCGCGGCGACCAGCGCACGCACCCGCTTCGCCGGGATCTCCTCGCTCGCGGGATAGACCGGTGCAAAGTCGGCCGTCGCCTCGCCGTCGCCGATGTCGTAGGAGCGGACGTCGAAGCCGTAGCGTCCCCGCTTCCCGCGGAGCCGCACGAGCACGCCCGGGCGGAGCTGCTGCTCGAGCCAGGGTTGGTTGAACCATGCGGCGCTGATCGCTGCCGTGCCGTCGCTGACCCGTGCAGTGATGAGGGTGCGCCGGCCCCGCAGCGGCCGCTTCGAGACGCTCAGCACCTGGCCGGCGATGGCGACCTCTTCGGTGCCCGCGAGCGACCCGATCGCGACCTGCTCGACCGCCGACTCGTAGCGACGCGGCCGGTGCTCGAGCAGGTCGCGCACCGTGC
>DASSGL010000088.1:0-5377 GCA_035693525.1 Gaiellaceae bacterium
CGAGCTCGTCGAGCTGCCCCCGGACGACCCCGGTCACATCTACCACCTCTTCGTGTGCCGCTCTCCCGAGCGCGATGCGATTCGTGCGGCGCTCGTCGAGGCCGGCATCGGCACCGCGACGTACTACACGACGCCGCTCCATCTGCAGCCCGCGTTGCGGTTCCTCGGCTACGAGCGCGGCTCGCTGCCGGAGACCGAGCGCGCGGCGGCGGAGAACTTCTCGGTGCCGCTCTGGCCGGGCATTCCGCCGGAGGCGCAGGAGCGGGTCGTCGAGGTCGTCCGCTCCGCCGTCGGCGCCCTGTCGCGAGCATGAACGGGTTCGCGAGGCACCGCATCCTCCAGCTGGTGGTGGATGCGGGCATCGTCGCCCTGTCCTGGTTCCTCGCCTTCCAGCTGCGCTTCGACCAGGGTCTGCCGCCCTACTACGACACGCTGCTCCGGCGCACGATCCTGCTCGTCGTCGCCATCAAGGTGGCCGTCTTCCTCGCCTTCGGCTTCCACCGCCGCTGGTGGCGTTACGTCTCGGTGCACGACATGTGGAGCGCCGCGCGAGGCGTGGTGGTGGCGTCGCTCCTGGCGTACGTGACGGTGTACCTCGTCGCACCGGTGCACAACGTGCGACTCCCGCGCTCGATCGCCGTGATGGACCTGCTGCTGACGCTCGCACTCGTCGCCGGCGCGCGTCTACTCGCGCGAACGGTGATCGAGCGACCGCGGACGAGCGACTTCGTCGCACGCGGCAAGGAGGTCATCGTCGTCGGCGCAGGTGACGCAGGGCGGCTCGTGGTTCAGGAGATGCAGCGCTCGCGGATGCTCCGCTACACGCCGATCGGCTTCGTCGACGACGACCGGACGAAGCGCAACTCGCGGATTCTCGGCGTACGCGTGCTCGGCAGCACCGACGAGATGACGCGCATCGTGCGCGAGCACCAGCCGGACGAGATCCTCATCGCGATCCCGTCCGCCTCGGGCGAGGTGCGTCGGCGCGTCGTCGAGGCCGCGCAGGCCGCGAGGGTCCCGGTCAAGACGCTGCCGGGGCTGTACGAGCTGATCTCGGGCGACCTCAACCTCACCGGTCAGCTGCGACCGGTGCAGGTCGAGGACGTCCTCGGGCGCGAGCAGGTCGAGGTCGATTTCGAGCAGGTGGCCTCGTATCTCTCGGGGCAGACCGTTCTCGTGACGGGGGCGGGCGGATCGATCGGCGCCGAGCTCTGCCGACAGATCGCCCGCATCTCGCCGGCCCGGCTCGTCCTCGTCGACAGCGCCGAGACGCCGCTCTTCGACATCGAGCGCGAGCTCGTGGACGAGCGCGCCTTCACGCCCGCAGTGCCGAAGCTCATCGACGTGAAGGACGAGAAGGCGATGCGCCGCGAGGTGTTCGAGAAGTACCGGCCGACCGTCGTGTTCCACGCGGCCGCGTACAAGCACGTGCCGCTCATGAACACGCATCCGCTTGCATCGGTCCGCAACAACGTGGTTGCGACACGAGTCGTATCGAAGCTCGCTGCGGAGTTCGGCGTCGAGCGGTTCGTCCTCATCTCGACGGACAAGGCGGTCAACCCGCAGACCGTGATGGGGCAGTCGAAGGCGGTGTGCGAGTGGATCGTGGAGACGCTCGGTCATCGCCGTGACATCGAGACGCGATTCGTCGCGGTGCGGTTCGGCAACGTGCTCAACTCGTCCGGCTCGGTGATCCCGACCTTCCGCCGCCAGATCGAGAAGGGCGGCCCCGTGACGGTGACGCACCCCGAGATGACGCGCTATTTCATGACGATCCCGGAAGCCGTCTCGCTCGTCGTGCAGGCGGGTGCGATCGGCGGCCGCGGCCAGACCTTCGTGCTCGACATGGGCGATCCGGTGAAGATCGTCGATCTCGCCGCGAACATGATCCGCCTCTCCGGGCACGAGCCTCGCTTTCCCGGCGAGCCGTCGGTCGGGCCGACCGACATCTCCATCCGGTTCGTCGGCTCTCGCCCCGGCGAGAAGCTGCACGAGGAGCTCTGGGGCGACGACGAGTCGGTCGGCCAGACGACGCATCCCAAGATCATGCGATTGAGCCGCCCACCGGTCGATCCGGCGTGGCTAGCGGATCAGCTCGTGGAGCTCGAACGGCTCGCCGACGACGGCGACACGCTCGAGGTCGTCGCCAAGCTCGGCTCCATCGTGCGTGAGCCGAAGCTCGAGGAGGTACTCACGGCGTCGCCGGAGGTCCTCCGACGCAGCGAAGCGTCACTGCGAACGGAAGCTCCACCCGCTCCGTCCGCGTGAACATCGACAGGTAGCGGTAGCGAAGCGGCACCCGGTCGGCGTAGCTCTCGCCCGCCTGCTTCGGGCACTCGAGCTGCCAGCGCACGACGAGGATCGCCGTGTCGCCGGGATCGAGCCGGAGCCGCCGGAACGGGTGCAGATGATCCGGGTCGGGGCTCGCCGTCGACGAGTCCGTCGCGAGCAGTCGGACGGCGCGGGGGCTCGCCTGTGGGACGTCGGCCGCGAGCCCGGTCACGTCGACCGCAAAGCGGCCGCTGTTGCGGAGGGTGAAGGCCGTGTCGAACGGGCGCCCCGGCCGATAGGCGGGGACGAAGACGGGGCGGCCGAGCGAGCCGGTGACCGGCTCGATGTCGGCGCCGAGCCCCGGGCCGGGTGCGAAGCCGCCGGCCGAGACCACGCCGAGCGGCGCATACGTGCGCAGCCAGAGGAAGAGGATCGCGGCCGCGAGGGCCGCCACGAGGAGCAGGCCGCCCGCGACGAGGCCCGCGACCCGGAGTGGATGGCGAGCCGGAGCGGATGCGGCCTCCATGGTCGAATTCTGCACTCCCTTGACGAAGCCGGCCGACCGCGCGGGTACGGTGGGCGATCCGTGGATGCGGGGCCGATCTTCGACGGGCTGAACGACGAGCAGCGCGCGGCCGTCGAGGCGACGCGCGGACCAGTCTGCATCCTCGCGGGGGCAGGCACCGGCAAGACCACGACGATCACGCGGCGGATCGCCTGGCAGGTCGCGAGCGGCGCATTCGCACCCGGTGAGCTCGTCGCCGTCACCTTCACCGACAAGGCCGCGGGCGAGCTGCGGGCCCGGCTCCGCACCCTCGGCGTCGAGGGCGTGCGGGCCTCGACGTTCCACTCGGCCGCGCTCGCGCTGCTCCGCCGCTTCTCCGGCGACGTGGGCACGATCCTCTCGACGAAGGCGCTGCTCCTGCGCCAGATCGGGAACAGGCTGCCGCCGCCGTACAAGTTCCGGCCCGCCGGCGATCTCGCGACCGAGATCGAGTGGGCCAAGAACCGGAGGCTCACGCCGGACACGTACCTCGGCTCGCTCGACGACCACGAGCCGCCGATCCCGGCCGAGCTCGCGCACCGCGTCTTTCGCGAGTACGAGCGTCGAAAGTCCGACGCCGGCGCTCTCGATTTCGAGGATCTGCTCGAGCGCACGATCCAGGTGCTCGAGGGCGACGAGGGCCCGCTCGAGCTCGTACGCGAGCGCTGGCGCGCGTTCACCGTCGACGAGTACCAGGACGTGAACCTGTTGCAGCAGTCGCTGCTGGATCTCTGGCTCGGCGACCGCGACGAGCTCTGCGCGGTCGGCGACGACTACCAGTCGATCTACGGCTTCACCGGAGCAAGCGCGCAGTGGCTGCTCGAGCTGCCGCGGCGATTCCCGCATGCGCAGGTCGTGCGGCTCGAATGGAACTACCGCTCGACGCCTCAGGTGCTGGCACTCGCGAACCGGCTCGTGCCGAGTCTCGGCGGGGCCGAGAAGACGCTGCGGCCGACCGTCGCCGACGGCCCGGAACCGGTCGTCCAGCCGGCCGTCGCACCGACGGCGCGGATCGCCGAGCTCGTGCGCGCCGGTGTCCCGCTCGAGGACCAGGCGGTGCTCGTTCGAACGAATGCCCGAACCGCCGACGTCGAGGAGGAGCTGCACGAAGCGGACATCCCCTTCCAGGGCGCGTCGCTGCTGACCCGCGATGCCGCACGCCGGTTGCTCAAGGCGATTGCCCGCTCGTCGGGGCCGGCCGGCCCGGTCGTGCGCGCGACCGCGCTCGCGCACGGCTGGCTCGAGCGTCCGCCCGAGAAGCTCGGCGAGCGCGAGCAGACCCGTCAGGCGGATCTCGCGCGGCTCGTTCGCCTCGCGGAGAGCTTCGACGGCGACACGCAGGCATTCGTCGCGTCGCTGCACGAGCGCTTCGGGGCGACCGCAGGCCGCGGCGTGCACCTGCTGACGCTGCACCGGGCGAAGGGCCTCGAGTTCGAGGCCGTGCACCTGCCGCGGCTCGAGGAGAACGAGCTGCCGCACCGCCGTGCCGACGTCGACGAGGAACGCCGTCTCCTGTACGTCGGCCTGACCCGCGCGAAGCGGCACCTGACCGTGACCTGGGACGGGAAGCCGAGCCGTTTCCTCCGCGAGCTCGGGAGCAACCAGGCTGCTCGCAACCCGGTTGCACGGGAACAGCTACCGGCAGGCTTCGACGTGCTGCGCGAGTGGCGCTCGGAGCGAGCGAAGGCCGACGAGGTGCCGGCGTACGTCGTGTTCCACAACACGACGCTCGCCGAGATCGCAGCGCGTCGTCCGCGCACGCTCGCGGAGCTCGCCGCGGTGCCCGGCGTCGGTCCCGCCAAGCTCGAGCGTTACGGGAGCGACGTGCTCGACGCGCTGGCACAGGCGTGACGCCCGGAGGTGCAGCCGCCTCAGGCTGAAGCGTGATTCGAGCAACCTGCCTTCAGGCAGGTTGCGGTCGTAGCGCCACTGCGACCGGTCAAACGACCGCAACCAGGCTGAAGCCTGGTTGCCCGAGCCCACGGCGTGGATGCCCGCAACCTGCATTTCAGGCAGGTTGCAGTCGTTTCACCGTGGGCTGCGATCCGACGACTGCAATCAGGCTGAAGCCTGATTGCCAGAGCTCGCCACCGGCGACAGCAGCAGCGCGAGCATCTCGTGGGGACCCCGACGCACGCGGTCGGCCGTGGCGGCCCGCTTGTGAAGATCGAGCGCTCGCGGGTCGGTCAGCGGCTTCAGGCGTCCCTCGCGGATGAGCTCCTCGTCCACGCCGCCGAGCCGTCCTCCGTACGTCGTGTAGACGGGTACGCCGAGCGCCGCGGCCTCCCGGTTCATCGTGCCGCCGGCCGAGACCACGACGTCGGCGAGCGCGATCAGGCTCTGTGCATCGACGGCCGACTCGGGGAGGATCACCGAGGGAAGCTCGAGCGCGCGGACGTACTCACGCTGCTCCTCCGTGCGAGGCAACACGAACGCGTGCACGTCGGGCAGGCGGCCGAGGTGGTCGAGCGTCATCGGAAAGAGCGGATTCGATTGCCGGTGGTAGAGCGAGACGTCGGGGGGTGGACGAAGCACGACGAGCACGCGCTCCGAGTCGATGCC
>DASSGL010000089.1:0-5273 GCA_035693525.1 Gaiellaceae bacterium
GCCCTTCGAGAGCTGCTCCTTCGACGAGCGGAGCCGCGAGAGGTTGACGCCCGAGCCGGAGCCGCCGCGGAAGATGACGCCCTCCCGGCGGATCCAGTCGAGGATCGACTCCATCGAGTCGTCGATCGAGAGGATGAAGCACGCCGAGCACTGCGGCTTCTCCTCGAAGCCCACGTTGAACCACACGGGGCTGTTGAAGGAGGCGTACTGGTTGACGAGGATCGCCTTCAGCTCGGCTTCGAAGGTCTCGGCTTCCTCGTCGTCGGCGAAGTAGCCGCCCCGCTTGCCCCAGGCGAGGACCGTCTCGACGACGCGGCCGACCATCTGCTTCACGCTCGACTCGCGCTCCGGCGAGGACAGGCGGCCGCGGAAGTACTTCTGGGCGACGATGTTCGTCGCAGTCTGCGACCAGAACTTCGGGAACTCGACGCCGCGCTGCTCGAACGCGGGACCGTTCTTCCCGGGGATCGTGGCGTCGCGGATCTCCCACTCGATCTCGTCGAACGGGTCCCGGCCGGGGATCGTGAAGAAGCGGCGGACGCCGAGGCGAGCTGCCTCGTCGACGACCGAGTTGACCACCTCCTCGACCGTCTGCGTGCTCGATGTCCTGTCCTCTACGCTCGCCATGACCGCCCCTCCAACTGTAGCCTCCGGTGGTTTCGCTGAGACTTCGTCTCCTCAGCGGGGGACCGGAGGTTAGGCCTCGAACCGGACGGAGCGGCCCGACGCTATCGGCGTCGCGCGGGAGCGGGCGCCGGAGTCATGCGACGCGCCTGGATCCTGCGTGCGACCCACGTCCCTGCGGCCGCCAGGAGAAGCAGTCCGGCGAGCCCGGCGAGGACGATGAGGGGCAGCGGGATCGACGTCGCGCTCGACGGACTGCCTTTCCCGATGGCGTCCGTGAGCGGGCCACCGCTACCGCTTCCGTCGGAGCCGCCCGACCCGTTCGGCCCGTTCGGGCTGTTCGTGCCGCCCGATCCGCCCGACCCGCCGCCGCGGTCCTGCCGGATCGCGGCGAGGAGGGCGTTCCGGATGTCGTCCGCCGCACTCGAGTAGCCCTCGACGTCCGGGTAGCGGCTGAGCCGCTGGATCGCCTGCGTGTAGCAGGGGATCGCGTAGATGTTGTCCACGCGGTTGTTGTCGGACCAGTCGTTGATGACGGCCAGATCGCAGCCGGCGGTCGCGTTCAGCGAGGCCGAGGTCGCCGCCCATGCCGCGCCTGCACCGATCGCGAGGAGCGCGGCTGCGCCGATCGCCGTTCCGATCAGCAGTCGAGCAGGCAGGTGGGGGTGGCGTGGCGGCGTCTCCATGCAGCTCGCATCCGACCCGGAGGGGCCCGAACGCTCCCTCAGTCTCTCCAAACGGGATGTTCTCGCCGTAATCCCGATGTAAACCGTTTGTGAACGGGCATCTCCGGCCCTGAGCCCCCGATGCTAGCGTCACCGGCCGTGCGCGCCGCGGGCGAACGCGTCGGAGAGCTCGCAGCGGCCGTACTCGCCTTTTGCGCGCTGTTCTTCGCCGGCGGGCACGCAACCGCGCCCCTGGTATGGATCGGCGGCCTCGCGCTCGTCCTCGCCGCGCTGCTCGTCGTCGCTCCGACGCGGCTCGACGCTCCCGCCGTGCTCTTTCTCGGCGCTCTCTTCGGGCTCGCCGTGTGGTCGGGGCTCACGACGCTCTGGTCGATGTCGCCCGACACCTCGTGGCAGTTCACGAACCGGTCCCTCGTCTATGCGGCGTTCGGGCTCGTCGGAGTCCTCGTCGGCTCGCGCGTGTCGCGCGGGCGGCTGGCGGGGACGGCGGCGTTCCTGCTCGCGCTCCTCGCCGGCTGGGCGCTTCTCGCGAAGTGCGTGCCGGCGCTCTACTCCGACTATGGACGCATCGCGCGGCTGCGCGCGCCGGTCGAGTACTGGAACGAGCTCGCGTTGCTGTGCGACGCCGGCGTGCCGCTCGCCCTCTGGCTCGCCGCGCGGCGGCGGATCGAAGGCGTCGTCCTTCTCTACCTGCTCGTGCTGACGCTTCTGCTCACGTACTCCCGCTTCGGCGTGGCACTCGCCTGTGCCGCCGCCGCAGTGTGGATCGTGTTCTCGCGCGAGCGCGTCGAGGGGCTTGCGGCGATCGCGCTCGGCGGCGGAATCGGCGCTGCGGTCTTCGGCGTCGCGCTCGCCTTGCCCGGGATCACGAGCGACGGCCAGTCGCGCGTGACGCGTGCGCACGACGGCTGGATCTTCGCTCTCGTGGTGCTCGCGGGCGCAGCGGTCGCCGCGACGGCGGCACGGCTTCTCCGGGATCGAGAGATCACACGAGAGCGACGCGTTCGAGTCGAACGCGTCGCCGGGGTCGCCGCGCTCCTCCTCGCCGTTGCGGGCCTTGCGGTCAGCATCGCCTACGCCGGCCGGATCTGGAGCGAGTTCACGAATCCCGCCAACACGCAAGTCGTGAACACGCAGACGAGATTCGGCAGCGCGAAGAGCAACCGGTGGACGTGGTGGGAGGAGGCGTGGCACGCGTTCACTCGCCATCCCGGCGGGGGCACCGGCGCGGGCACGTTCGAGCTGACGAACCAGATGCTGCGTCACTCGCCCGTCGTCGTCGACGAGCCGCACAACACGCCGCTGCAGTTCCTGAGCGAGACCGGGATCGTCGGCCTTCTCCTCTATCTCGGCGTCGCCGCCGGCGCGCTCTGGGGGGCATGGCGAGCGCGACGCGATCCGGCGGGCCTCGCCCTCGGAATCGCCGTCGCCGTGTTCTTCGTGCACGGGATCGTCGACAAGGACTGGAACTACGTCGCGACGTGCGGGCCGCTCTTCCTGGTCGCGGGCGCCCTCGTCGCCTCGCCCGCTCCGGAGCGCGCACGCCCTCGACTGCTGCTCGCCGCGGGCGCTCTCGCATTCGCGCTCGCCGCGACCTACTCACTCGCCGCGCCGTGGCTCTCGGACCGGGCGCTCGCCTCGGCGACGACGGCGGCAGAGGTCGAGCACGCGCATTCGTACGACCCGCTCTCGGTCGACACGCTGATCGAGTGGGCCACGTTCGAGGATGCGACGGGCAACATCGACCGTGCGAACGAGCTCTACCTTCAGGCGGTCGACCTCGAGCCGCAGAACGCACGCACCTGGTACGCGCTCGGCGCCTTCTACTACGGGCACAAGCTCTGGCGCCTCGCCTACGACGCGCTCAACAACTCATACACGTACGACCGCTTCGGCCTCGCCGCGCAGCCGTGCGGGCTGCTCGATCGGGCGCGCTGGAACGCGGGATTCCGCTTCGGTCCTAACTGCCGAGCAGGAGCACGATCTTCGAGCCCCTGAGCTGCGAGCGCCGGACGCCGTCGATCGGGGCCACGAGTCCAACGCCGGTGTCGCGCGCGAGTCGCCGCGCCTCCTTCAGCCAACCCGGCACGAACATGACCATCGAGCGCGCGTAGTCGTGTCGGGGCGCGTTCGTCGTGCCGCCCACCCTGTACCCCTCGACCTCGAGCCGCTGCGCCGCGCTCGCGGCCGCGCCGGACACACCGTTGCCGTTCAGGACGAGCACCCTCACGCGGCCGCGCGGGCGGAGTGGATGCTGCGGCGCCTTCAGCACGTGCCGTACCCGCGTGACGCGATGGGGCGAGGCGGAGTGGGTGGCGGTCCGCGTCGTTCCGGCATGCTTGCTCGGCGCCAGGTGGAGGGCGCCGATCGCGATCAGGGCGAAGAGCTCGAGCGCCGCGAGCGCACCGACGACGAGGGTCGCGATACGCCACGGAAACTCGGGTGAGATCTGCTGGGCGTGCTGCACGGACCGCCTTGGTTCGCCTCGCCGCTCACCTCTCCTCCATCCATCGCCAGGTCTCTCGGAGGCCGTCGGCGAGCGTGTGCTCAGGCGCCCAAGCGAGCTCGCGCGCCGCGAGCGAGATGTCGAGCACGCTTCGCTGCAGCTCGCCGGCGCGCGGCTCGGCATGCTCGGCCGCCCGCCGAACGCCGGCCGCCTGCTGGATCGCGTCGTAGAGCTCGAGCACGGACGTCTCCGCTCCGGTGCCGACGTTGTAGACGGTGCCGTCGCGGCCGATCGCTGCGAGCACGGCGCGCACGACGTCCCCGACGTAGACGTAGTCGCGCGTCTGGCGGCCGTCGCCGTAGATCCTCGCCGTGCCGCCGTCCCGCAGGATCCCCATGAAGATCGCGACGACGCCCGCCTCGCCGTGCGGCTCCTGCCGCGGCCCGTAGACATTGCCGAAGCGGAGGGAGACGTGCGCGGTCCCGTACAGGCGGTTCCAGGTCGCGAGGTACTCCTCGCCGCAGAGCTTCGACGTCCCGTACGGGGCGAGCGGCCGGCGCGGCGCGGACTCGGCGGCGGGGCCGTCGCACTCGCCGTAGATCGCGCCGCCCGTCGACGCGAAGACGACCTGGGCGCCGTGCCGCCGAGCCGCCTCGAGGACGCGCAGCGTGCCGAGCACGTTCACCTCCGCGTCGTGGTCGGGGCGCTCCACCGAGACCCGCACGTCCGCCTGCGCGGCGAGGTGGAGCACCACGTCCGGACGGGCCGAGTCGAAGACGGCATCGGCGTCCCGGATGTCGGCGACGTGCAGGGTCGCAGCCGCCGCGACGTTGCGCCGCAGCCCCTTCGACAGGTCGTCCAGCACGTGCACCTCGTCGCCGCGTTCGGCGAGCGCATCGACGACGTGTGAGCCGATGAACCCTGCGCCCCCGGTCACGACCGCCCGCATCGGGCTCGTATCCTAGGTGCCTTGGGCGTCTTGATCGCGATCGAGGGCATCGACGGTGCCGGCAAAGGCACGCAGGCCGCACGCGTGGCCGAGGCGGCCGCCGCGCGCGGTTACTCCGTCACCTCGTTCAGCTTCCCCCTCTACGACGGGAACCCGTTCAGCCGCGCGATCGCCGACTACCTGAACGGCGAGTTCGGCGGCGCCGACGACGTGCATCCGGAGCTCGCCGGACTGCTCTATGCGGGCGACCGCTTCCATGCGAAGCCGCGCCTCCTCGCCGCGCTCGCGGAGTCGGATCTCGTCGTCTGCGACCGGTACGTCGCATCGAACGCCGCGCACCAGGGCGCGAAGCTCACGGGCGAGGCGCGCACGCGCCTGCTCGACTGGCTCGACGAGGTGGAGTACGGAGAGTTCGGGCTGCCGCGGCCGGAGCTCGTCGTGCTGCTCGATGCACCGGTCGCGCTCGCCCGCGAGCTCGTCGGCCGGAAGGCGGCGCGCGGCTACACGACGCTCGAAGCCGACATCCACGAGGCGGACCCGGGCCACAGCGACGCGACGCGCGTGGTGT
>DASSGL010000090.1:0-5454 GCA_035693525.1 Gaiellaceae bacterium
AAACCTCCACCGGCGAAGCAAACCCGGTGACAGTCACCGACGATCCGTCAGCGACCGAGATACGCCTTCCGGAGGCCCTCGTCCTCGCGGAGGTCGGCGGCCTTGCCCTCGAGGACCAGGCGGCCGGTGGAGAGGACGTACCCGCGGTCCGCGATCGAGAGCGAGACGTTCGCGTTCTGCTCGACGACGAGCATCGCGACGCCAGACTCGTGCACCTGCTTGATGATCTCGAACGACCGCTCGACGAGGATCGGCGCGAGCCCCATCGAGGGCTCGTCCATCAGCAGGAGCTTCGGCTTCGACATCAGAGCCCGCCCCATCGCCACCATCTGCTGCTCGCCGCCGGAGAGCGTGCCCGCGAGCTGCGACCGCCGCTCGTACAGCAGCGGGAAGAGCTCGTACACGCGGTCGTAGTCCTCCTTCGACCCTCCCCCGTGAAGGTACGCACCCATCTGGAGGTTCTCGAGCACCGTCATCGGCGCGAAGAGGCGCCGGTTCTCCGGGACGATCGCCATTCCCCGGCGGATCCGGTAGCTCGTCGGCCGCCGCGTCACCTCCTCGCCCGCGAACCGCACCGCGCCCCGCCGCGGCTGCACGATGCCGAGGATCGTCTTCAGCGTCGTCGACTTCCCCGACGCGTTGCCGCCCAGGAGGCAGACGAGCTCGCCCGCCGCGACGCGCAGCGTCAAACCCTGGAGGATGTGGATCTGGCCGTAGTAGGTGTCGACCGCGTCGACCTCGAGCAGAGTGCCGTTCACAGCCGCTGCGTCGCTCATTTGGTCGTCGCCGCGCTCGCGCCCAGGTACGCCTCGACCACGCGCGGGTCGGTCGCAACCTGCTCGAAGGTGCCTTCGGAGATCTTGATGCCGTGATCGAGCGCGACCACGCGGTCGGAGATCCCTTCGACGACGTGCATGTCGTGCTCGATGACGAGGATCGTGTATCCGCCCTCCGCGCGCAGCCGCCCGATCAGCTCGGTGATCTCGTGCGTCTCGACAGGGTTCATCCCCGCCGCCGGCTCGTCCAGCAGCAGCAGCCGAGGCTTCGTCGCCGTCGCGCGCGCGATCTCGAGCCGGCGCCGGTTCGCGTACGACAGCGAGTACGCGGGCTGATCCCAGCGGTACCCTATGAGCCGCTGCCCGAAGAACGAGAGCCGCTCCTCGGCCAGCCGCTCGATCTCCTTCTCCTCACGGCGCATGCCGGGCGTGCGGAGAACGGAGCGCAGGATGCCCGCGTGCGTGTGCGGCCACGCGGCGGCCATGACGTTCTCCTTCACCGTCATGTTCAGGAACAGGCGCAGCGTCTGGAACGTGCGCGCGATTCCGCGTGCGGTGATCTCGTGAGGCTCGAGGCCGAGGAGCGAGGCGCCCTCGAACCGGATGTCTCCCTCGTCGGGCCTGTAGATCCCCGTGACGAGGTTGAAGAGCGTCGTCTTGCCCGCACCGTTCGGCCCGATGACGCTGACGATCTCGCCGTCGTCGACGTGCAGGTCGAGGCCCTCGATGACGGACAGGCCCCCGAACCGTTTCGAGACGTCTTCGAGCTCGAGCAACCGCGCCATCAGACGATCTCGACCCGCGCAGTACCTCGGAGCCCCTGCGGGCGGAGGTTCATGAGGACGATGAGGATCACTCCGATCAGGATGAGGCGGGTGATGCTCGGCTCGGCGACGAGCCGGTTCTCCCACACGAACGAGGCCAGGTACAGCGTCGGGATGAGCGCGACCCACCGCACCCAGCCGTGCAGCAGCGTCAGCAGCATGCAGACGAAGACGAGCGCCACGAACGCGACGTTCCCGATCGTGCGGGGGTTTGCAGGGTAGAGCTGCCAGGAGTCGAGGAAGCTTCCGAGCGGGCCGCCGATGGCCGGCGACCCCGCGACTCCGTCAGGCCAGACCGCGGACACGATCGCATGCACGACGTACCCGAACGCGATCGTTCCGCCGACGACGATCCCGAACCAGCGCCACGGACGCACGAATGCGACCAGCCCGATGGCGAGGGCCGCGTAGAAGATGTACGTCGCGTGGCCGGGTGTGCGCAGAACCTCGAGCGACACGTTCACGACGAGCGCGCCGATGATCACTCCGCCGAGGCTGCCGGCACCGCCGAGGATGAGGATCGCGTAGACGATGATCAGCGACGGCACATCGAAGTCGGCAGAGAAGACGGCGGTGTTCAGGGCGGCGAAGAGCGTGCCCGTCATCCCGGCGATCGCGGCGCCCATCGCGAAGGCGATGAGCTTGAGGCGGTTGACGGGTATCCCCATGAGCTCGGCGGCGAGAGGATCCTCGCGCAGCGACCTCCAGGCACGGCCCGTCCTCGAGCGATCGATCAGGTAGACGACCGACAGCACGAGCAGGAACATGATGAGGGCGGTGTAGTAGTAGCCGCGGACGGTGGTGATCTTGAGGCCGAGGATGTCGTAGTTGTCGATGTTCGGGATCCCGTTCGGGCCTCCGGTCACGTCATAGCCGCGGGTGAAGCCGAGCACCGAGATGTGGTTGCCGTTCTGGTAGACGGTCACGAAGAGCTGCCCGAAGAAGAGCGTGAGGATCGCGAGATAGTCGCCGAGGAGCCTTCGCGACGGCAGCGCGACGAGGAAGCCGAGGAGCGCCGTCGCGACCGTCGCGACGACGATGATCGCGAGCGTGTTCCAGTGCAGGCCGAACTGGGGCGATGCCAGCATCGCGTACGCGTAGGCGCCGAACCCGTAGAACGCGACGTAGCCGAGATCGAGCAACCCCGCGTAGCCGACCGTGATGTTGAGCCCGAGCGCGAGGAGCATGTAGAGCAACGTGTCGAACCCCACGCGCAGGATGTAGTCGTTGGTCGTGAACGCGGGCAGCAGCGCGGCAGCCGCTCCGAACGCGAAGTAGAAGCCCGGCGTCGGCACGCGCTGAAGCTCGCGGCGGATGCGAGCGAGAGGCCCGTGTCCGCCCTCGCGCCTGACGTCGTGCGTCGCGACCCACTCGTCGACGCCGATCTGCGGCGCGTCGGGCGGTGCCGGATTCCCGTCGCGTTCGACCATCAGACCTTTTGCACCGCGGCAGTGCCGAGGAGCCCGCTGGGACGGAGGAGCATCACTCCGATCAGGATCGCGAAGACGATTGCCTGCTGGAACGTCGACGAGAGGTAGCCCGTGGCGAACGACTCGGCGAGGCCGATCAGGAGCCCGCCGAGCACCGCGCCCGGGAGGTTGCCGATCCCGCCCACGACCGCCGCGGTGAATGCAAAGAGCCCCGCCTGAAAGCCCATGTACGGCCACACCTGCTGATACGCGATGCAGTTGAAGACGCCGGCGGCGCCCGCGAGAGCCGAGCCGATGAAGAAGGTCACGACGATGACGCGGTCCACGTCGATCCCCATCATCGCCGCCGCCTCGCGGTCGAACGACGTCGCGCGCATGGCCTTCCCTGTCTGGGTGCGCTGGACGAACCACGTCAGCGCGATCATCAGCACGATCGTTCCGACGACCACGATCACCTGCGCGTAGCTGATGCGGGCTTGCGCGGGCAGGGTGAAGCCGTTGAGCCCGATCGGGTTGTTCGCCCAGCTGAACGTGTTGTAGCTCTGGAACTGCGCGCCGAGCACGAGCTGGGCGCCGTTCTCGAGGAAGAACGACACGCCGAGCGCGGTGATGAGAGGCGCAATCCTGGGGGCGTTGCGCAGCCTCCGGTACGCGAACCGCTCGATCATGACGCCGGTGAGGCCCCCGCCGATCATCGCGCAGAGGAACATCAGGAAGAGCAGGAGCACGACGTTCACGGTCAACCCGAGCGGGCCGCCGAAGACCGTGATCAGCCCGAAGCCGATGAACGCGCCGACCATGTAGATGTCGCCGTGCGCGAAGTTCAGGAGCTTGAGGATCCCGTAGACCATCGAGTAGCCGAGGGCGATCAGCGCATACACGCTGCCGTGGGTGATTCCGGCCACCAGCTCGGTGACGAAGAGGTTCCAGTTCATTCGCAGCGCTCTACATACAGAAAAAGGGGCGCGACCGCACTACGGTCGCGCCCCTCTGTCACGTTTCGCTCGCGTTCCGATCTAGGCGACCGTCACGTACTTGCCGTTGACGATCTTGAAGATGTGGAACTTGGCCCCGGCGATGTCACCGTTGGCGGTGAACTTGATCGGAGTGCCGAGGATCGTGGTCCCGAGCGAGACCTTGGCGAGGTTCTTGCGAACCTCCGCCCGGGTGAGCTTGCCGTCGCCGCACGACTTCGTGATCGCCTGCGAGTACATCTGGGCGAGGACGTAGTTCGGTGCGCCGAACGGGCTCGTGCCGCCCGGGTACTGCTTGTTGAACGCCTTCACGACCGCAGCGTCCGTCTTGATCGTCGTCACGTCGGGGGCGAAGAACGAGATGTAGCTCCCGCTCACGTTGAACGACTTCGAGTCGAACGTGCCGTCGCTGCCGAACGCGATCGCCGACTTGCCCTGTGCCTTCAGCTGCTGCGCGAAGAGCTGGGCCTGCGTGGCGAGCTGGAAGGGCAGATAGACGACCTTGACGCTCCCCGTCACCTTGCCGACGAGCGAGGAGAAGTCGGTCGCATTCTGGCTGACCGACTCACGGTCGACCTTGACGTCCTTGGCCTGGAGCGCCTTGCCGACGATGTCGGCGAGGCCGGTCGAGTACGACTCCTGGTCGTCGACGACCATGACCGTGTCGCCCGACTTCACCTTCAGCGTGTTCAGCATGTAGTTCGCGGCAGTGGGGCCCTGGACGCCGTCGTTCGGGACGTCGCGGAAGAAGTAGCCCTTGTACTTGCCGTCCGTGAGCGAGACGCGGGTCGCCGAGCCGGAGGCGAACGCGAGGCCCGCCTTCTTCAGGATCTTGCTGGCGGCGATGACCTCGTCGCTGCCGGCCGGGCCGATGACGCCCATGATCGACTTGTTCGACGCGAACGACTGGGCGAGCGTGGACGCCTTCGCCGGGTCGAGCTGGGTGTCGCCCTGGACGACCTTGAGCTTCACCTTGCTCTTGTTGTTCCATTGGCTGACGGCGTACTGCGCCCAGTGGAGCTGGTCGGCGCCGATCGAGGCCGCGGGACCTGTGATCGGCGCGAGCATGCCGATCGACACGCCGCTCGAGCACGACGCGGTCGCTGCCGCCGGCCGCGCAACGGCGGAAGCCACGATCGCGAGCGTCGCAAGACCGGCGATGGACGCGATCAGTGTTGCCCTCCTCAACATTCAGTTCCCTCCTTTGGGTGTGCCCCCGATAAGACGCCGCCGCGCCGAACGGGTTTGTCGTCGCGGCGAATCGGGGCCAGAGCGTAGCCGCTTTCGGGAGGTTCACGCAGGTACTCTGGGCGCCCATGAGATGGGTGCTGCGGCCGGGAGAGACAACGCTTTTCGGGAACGAGCGCGGCTGCGCCGAGTTCGAGCAGCGCGTGTTGCGGTTCGCCGGAGCGTCGGAGGAGCGCTCGAGCGCAGCTCAGGACGAGGTCCT
>DASSGL010000091.1:0-3291 GCA_035693525.1 Gaiellaceae bacterium
CAATACGGACGCCTCGTCTTCACGACCTCGAGCCGCGCGATGCACCTCAAGGAGAGCGTCAGCGGGCTCGCGGCGTACGCCGCCTCGAGGATGGGCGCGTTCGGGTTGATGCTCGCCGTCGCTGCCGAGGGCGCCGCGCACGGAATCCGCGCGAACGCGGTCTCGCCGGTCGCGAAGACGAGAACGTCGACACGGCAGGCCGAGTCCGGGGAGCTCGCGCCCGAGCTCGTCGCGCCGGCCGTCCTCTACCTCGCCTCCGAGAGCTGTGACGCCTCCGGCCTCGTCGTGCACGCGGAGGCGGGTCGCTTCCACAGCGTCGGCTGGGCCGACGGGCCGCAACTGGTGCTCGAGACCGAAGGAGTCACGGCAGCCCGATGAGCATCGACACGACCACGGAGCTCCAGCATACGGTCGAGGACGCGGCCGCGCACCTCTACGTCTGGGCGCTGAAGGACATCCCGCAGGATCTTCGCGACGCGCTTGCCGAGGCACGCGAGCGGGAGACCTCGGTGCCCGGCCGCCGCGTGCTCGAGACGATCCATCGCAACGTCAACGTTGCGGACAGCGAGAAGAACCTCGTCTGCCAGGACACCGGGATCGCCGTCTACCACGCCAAGGTCGGCGAGCACTTCCCGCTGCACCCCGCACGCATCTACGAGGCGCTCCGCGACGGCACCGCACGCGCGACGCTGGAGCACCCGCTTCGGTCGAACGCCGTGCACGCGATCACGCGCGAGAACACCGGCCCGAACATCGGCTATCGCCTGCCGATCGTGCACTGGGACTTCGTGCAGGACTGGGACGGGCTCGACGTGAAGTGCGTCCCGAAGGGCTCGGGCAGCGAGAACATGAGCTTCCTGAAGATGTGCACCCCCGCCGACGGCGTGAAGGGGATCAAGCAATTCGTGCTGGAGTCGATCGTCGACGCGGGCGGCAAGCCGTGCCCGCCCGGCATCGTCGGCGTCGGGATCGGCGGCTCGGCCGACTACGCGATGCACCTCGCGAAGGAGGCGATCATGCGCCCGATCGGCACACGCAATCCCGATCCGCTCGTCGCGCAGCTCGAGGATGAGCTCTTCGGCCTCCTGAACGAGACCGGCATCGGCCCGATGGGCCTCGGCGGCGACGTCACCGTCCTCCAGTGCCACATCGAGCACGCCGACACGCACATGACGTTGAACCCGGTCGCCGTCAACTACCAGTGCTGGGCCGCGCGGCGCGCGTCGGCTCACATCTCCGCGAGCGGCGACATCGACTACGACAGAGAGGCCTAGAAGTGGCGACGCACGAGGTCACGTTCCCGATCACCGACGAGCGCGAGATCCTAAAGCTGCGCGCCGGCGACGAGGTGATCGTGCAGGGCCACATCATCGGGATCCGCGACCGCACGCAGATCCGCATATTCGACCAGGGCGTCGAGCCGCCGATGGACCTGCGCGGCGCGTTCCTCCTCCACACGGCGCCGAACGTGCGCAAGGTCGGTGAGGGCCGCTACGAGAAGATCTGCATCGGCACGACGACGAGCGCGCGCATGGTCCGCTTCACGGAGCCGCTCGGCTCGCAGTACGGCGTGCGGGCGATCTGCGGCAAGGGCGGCTTCCCCGACGAGGCGATCGAGCCGATGCAGCGCCACGGGATGGTCTACTTCGCGATCGTCGGCGGCGCAGCGGCTCTCGAGACGACGCAGATCGAGGAGATCGAGGAGGTCGCGTGGGAGGAGCTCATGCCCGAGTGCCTCTGGCGCTTCCGCGTGAAGGACTTCGGCCCGCTCACCGTCGGGATCGACGCGCACGGCAATTCCCTCTACCACGACGTCCAGGCTGCGGCCCACGCGAAATTGAAGGAGCTCTATGCCCGGCTTTAACGACGGCTTTCTCGACCTGCCCAAGCGGCCCGGCAAGCCGCGGCTCGAGGGGCTCACGCACGTGATCGACAAGGGCATGAACATCCGCGAGATCGAAGGGATGTTCGACGTCGGCGGCGAGTTCGTCGACATCGTGAAGTTCGGATGGGGGACGAGCTACGTCACGAACAACCTCGAGAAGAAGATCGCGCTCTATCGCTCGTTCGAGACGCCGGTCGTCTGCGGCGGCACGCTCTTCGAGGTCGTGTACGCACGGGGACGCCTGGACGACTTCAAGGCATGGCTGCAGGACCACCGGTTCTCGCACGTCGAGATCTCCGACGGCACGCTCGACATTCCCCGTGACCGGAAGCTCGAGCTGATCGACGAGTTCGCCCGCGACTTCACCGTCCTCTCCGAGGTCGGCTCGAAGGATCCCGACGTCGTCTTCGCGCCCTACCAGTGGGTCGAGTGGATCAAGGAGGAGAAGGACGCCGGCGCCTGGAAGGTCATCACCGAGGCGCGCGAGGGCGGCACGGCGGGAATCTTCCGTCGCGACGGCGACATGCGCACCGGCCTGATCGACGAGATCGCGCACGAGATCCCGGTCGACGACCTGATCTTCGAGGCGCCGACGAAGGCGAGCCAGGCCTGGTTCGTCAAGCACTTCGGCCCGAACGTCAACCTCGGGAACATCCCGCCCGAGGAAGTCATCCCGCTCGAGACGCTCCGTCTCGGGCTGCGCGGCGACACGTTGAAGGAGGTGCTGCTTGGCGACCAGCCCGCAGCTACCCACTGACGCCGAGGCGCTCGATGCCGAGGAGGTGCTGGAGCTCCTCCTCGAGCGGTTCCCCGGCCGTGTCGCGCTGGCCTGCTCGTTCCAGAAGGAGGAGTCCGTGCTGCTCGACATGCTCTTCGCGCTCGAGCCGAAGGCGCGCGTCTTCGCGCTCGACACGCACGTTCTCTTCCCCGAGACGTACCGGGTCTGGCGGGAGGTCGAGAAGCGCTACCGGACGAAGATCGAGGTCTACGAGGGACCGTCCCTCGGCCGCCAGGCGGCCGTCCACGGCGACGAGCTGTGGCGGACGAAGCCGGACCTCTGCTGCTCGATCCGGAAGGTCGAGCCGTTGAACCGAGCCCTGGCGGATCTCGACGCGTGGATCACGGGCCTCCGACGCGACCAGTCACCGACGCGCGCCGACGCCCCGAAGCTCGGCTGGGACGACCAGCACGAGCTCTGGAAGGCGAGCCCGCTCGCTGACTGGAGCGACGAGATGTGCTGGACCTACGTCGAGGAGCACGGGCTCCCGTACAACCGGCTGCACGAGCGGGGCTACGCGTCGATCGGCTGCACGCACTGCACGCTGCCCGGCGTGGGGCGCGAAGGCCGCTGGTCGGGGATGGAGAAGGTCGAGTGCGGGCTGCACGTCGTGGGGCAGAGCGAATGA
>DASSGL010000092.1:0-2324 GCA_035693525.1 Gaiellaceae bacterium
CGCTCGATCCCGTCGAGGCCGGCCATGAGCATCGCCGCGAACGCGAGGTACGGGTTCGCGGTCGGGTCGGGGCAGCGGAACTCGATCCGCTTCGCCTTCGGCGACTCGCTGTAGGTCGGGATGCGGATGCACGCGCTGCGGTTGCGCGACGAGTACGCGAGGTTGACCGGAGCCTCGTAGCCCGGCACGAGACGGCGGTACGAGTTCGTCGTCGGCGCGCAGAGCGCAAGCAGTGCGGGTGCGTGCTCGAGCAGGCCTGCGACATAGCCGCGTGCGAGCTTCGAGAGCCCAGCGGGTCCCGATTTGTCGGCGAAGAGCGGCGTGCCTTCCTTCCACAGCGACTGGTGGCAGTGCATTCCGGAGCCGTTGTCGCCGAAGATCGGCTTCGGCATGAATGTCGCCGTCTTGCCCGCGGCGAGTGCAGTGTTCTTGACGACGTACTTGTAGAGCAGCACCTGGTCGGCCATCCGGGCGAGGCTCTCGAAGCGCAGGTCGATCTCGCACTGCCCGGCGGAAGCGACCTCGTGATGATGGAACTCGCAGTCGACGCCGAGGCGCTCGAGCGTCAGCACCATCCGCGTGCGCAGGTCGTGCAGGGTGTCGTGGGGCGCCGGCGGGAAATAGCCGTGCTTCTCGCGGATCGTGTAGCCGAGCCCCGGCTCCCCGCAGTTCCAGTGCCCCTCGGCCGAGTCGACCTTGTAGCGAGACTCGTTCGGGCCGCTCGTGTACGAGACCTCGTCGAAGACGAAGAACTCGCACTCGGGGCCGAAGTAGGCCGTGTCGGCGATTCCCGTCGAACGGAGGTACTCCTCGGCACGCTTCGCGACCCGCCGCGGATCCTTCGCGTACGGCTCGAGCGTCACCGGCTGCGCGATCTCGCACACGAGCGAGAGCGTGGGCGCCTCCGTGAACGGATCGAGGATCGCGGTCGACGCGTCCGGCATGAGGAGCATGTCGCTCTCGGCGATTCCCTGCCAGCCGCGAATCGACGAGCCGTCGAAGCCGAGCCCTTCGTCGAAGGCCGACTCGTCGAACGAGCCGACCGGCAGCGTCACGTGCTGCCAGGTGCCGAGCAGGTCGCAGAACTTGAGGTCGACCATCGCCGCGCGCGTCTCGCGCGACCACTCGAGCGCGGCGCGCGGCTCGACCGCCCCCTCGAGGTAGTGCCTGAGCTCCTTCTCGATCTCCGCCATCGTCCTCTCCTCGTTGCCGGACCAACAAAAAAGCCCCACGACCGCAGCTCGTCTGCGAGTCGTGAGGCGCCATTGCCTCGTCACCGCCTGCTGCGGCGGGGAACGTGGCTCGACCTTAGCGGACCGCGCGGACGGTCTGTCAAGATCGCGGCATGGGCGATTACACGGTCAAGAACCTCAAGGAGCTCGACGACATGGCCGAGCAACCCGGTTCTCCGACGGGCTCGAGGCGCGGTTCGCGCGCGACCCGCTCGAGCTCCGGAACCTCGGCCTCAGCTACCAGAAGCTCGCGCCGAACTACCGCATCCCGTTCGCTCACCGCCACACCGATCAGGAGGAGGTGTACGTCGTCCTCTCCGGCAGCGCCCGCGTGAAGCTCGAGGACGAGATCGTGGAGCTCGCGCAATGGGACGCAATCCGCGTGCCGCCCACGACGACGCGGAACCTCGAAGCCGGGCCGGACGGCGCCGAGATACTCGCGATCGGGGCGCCGCAAGCGCGCGACACCGAGATGCTGAACGGCTGGTGGGCGGACTAGTGTCTGACTCCGCCGAAGGCGGTGTCTGACACTGCTTTTCGGAAAGCGGTGCCAGATACGCCGCTTCGCGGCGAGTCAGGCACCAGATCTAGCTCGATCTGTGCGGCGCCACGAGAGCAGCGGCGACGCCGAGCCCGACGAGCACGGTGCCACCGACGAACCGCTCGGCGCGCGCGACGAGTCGCGTCGACCGTAGACGGTCCGCGACCGTGCCCGCGACGACCGCGTACAGGCTGTCGCTCATCAAGCCGAGGAACGCAAAGGTCAAGCCGAGCAATGCGATCTGCAGCCCGACGTGGCCCGCGCCCACGTCGACGAACTGCGGGATGAACGCGAAGATGAAGACGATCGTCTTCGGGTTCAAGAGATTGACGACGACTCCCTGTGTATACAGGTCACGCCGCGTCCGCGGCCCGCGCTCGTCGACGCCGTCGTCTGCATGCCGTGTCAGTAGGCGTCGCACGCCGAGGAAGACGAGGTACGCAGCGCCGGCGTAGCGGACGGTGTCGAACGCGACCCGCGACGCGAGCACGAGCGACGAGAGACCGATCGCCGCGAGCGCGACGTGGACGACCGTCCCGGTCGTGATCCCG
>DASSGL010000093.1:0-3745 GCA_035693525.1 Gaiellaceae bacterium
CCCGACCGACGCCGCAGCCAAAAGCGCACGGCGAGGGACGAATCCCACGGTCGCCTTCCATCGCCGCCGCGGCTCTGGCCGAGTCATGCTTCCTCCTCAACTCGACGGTTGCGCCGCAGCCGGCCACAAGGCTAGCGCGCATCCAGCTGCAACACTGCGTCGCGCGCATCGAACCACCTGTTCGGTGTGAGGCGCTCCCACCCGCGCACCACGAACCTTGCACGGATGCCGAGAGCACTGAGGATCTCGAGCGGCGTCGTCCTCTTCGCGGCCGGCGCGCTGATCGCAGGTGCGATCGCCACAGGTGGTCACGCGGCCGACACCACCACCACCGAGACGACGACGGAGACGACGACCGCAGTCGAGACGACGACGGCTCCGGCGACGACCGAGATCACCACGGCGAACGTCTAACAGACGACGACTCGCCGCGTCCTCGTGCCGACGCCCACCACGACGACGAACGGCTCGAGCTCGAGCTCGAGCACGCCCACCTGGGTCTGGGTGGTGCTCGGGATTCTGGCGGTGGGCCTCGTCGTGCTCGCCGCGCTCCTCCTGGGACGACGCGGCGGCCGTGGAGCCATCCCTCCCGAGGAGCGGCGGCAACGGCTCGACCGCGCCGCGAGCAGCTGGGCGGCGCAAGGTTGGGCTCTCGAGAGCCAGACCGGAGACTCCGCCGTGCTCCGGCGGGGCAGCGAGCTGCTGCTCGTCAGCGTCGACGAGGCGGGACACGTGAGCTCCCGCCCGTTGCCGAGCCAGTAGCTGCTCGACGTTCATCCGGTTGGAGTGACGCCGCATCACCCCACGACGCACGACACTCTCCGACCAGATGTCCCTCAGCCCCGACGTCGCACTCGTCTACATCCTCACCACCGGCGTCGGCGTCGCGATGATGATCGGCGGGCTGAGAACACGCGCACTCGTTCGTCGGACCACGCGACGCTGCCCGTCCTGCGGCCGGCTGCTCCGGAGCCGGACGGGCTGTCGCTGCAGCGCGCGGTAACCACCCGGACCGGGTGACGACCGCTCGCCCGGCCGGCGCACAAGGTCGAGTCGCACCTCGAAAGCCAACCGCCGTGGGCCCTAAAGGAGCTGACCATGCTTGTCGGTGCCAACTATCCGTTCCTCGACGTCGTCTGGACGATCTTCATCTTCTTCGCGTGGATCGTCTGGTTCATGCTGCTCTTCCGCGTGATCGCCGACGTCTTCCGCCGTCATGACATCGGCGGAGGCACGAAGACCCTCTGGTTGATCTTCGTGATCCTCCTGCCGTTCCTCGGGGTCTTCGTCTACCTGATCGCCGAGAGCAGCGGGATGGCCGACCGCGACACGAGGGACGTACGCGCGTCGCAGGAGCAGTTCGACACGTACGTCAAGTCCGTCGCCGGCGGCGGTGGGCCTGCGGCGGAGATCGAGAAGGCGAAGCAGCTGCTCGACAACGGGGCGATCACGCAGGCCGAGTTCGACTCGATCAAGGCGAGGGCGCTGGCAAGCGCGTAACCCGGTTCGGCTCAGGCGGCGACCGCGCGCTCGGCCCGCGCCGGTCGTCGCCACAGGGCGGGCGCGACCTCGAGCGGGAGATTCAGGTCAGCGCAGGCTTCTGCCCCTCGAGCGGCTTCTCTTCGGGTACTTCGTCCGGACTCGAGGGAAACTCGCGCAACGTCTGCCGCCGCCAGACCTCGATCCCGAGGCCGAGCAGGGCGGCGAGGATCGCGATCCCGACCAGCTGGCGAGTGGCGTTGGTCGGCCCCCACGCGATCACGATCAAGAAGACGGCGGCGGCGACCCCGTAGACGACGAACGGCCGATCACGGAAGGTCGGCGCCAGGAACCGCCGGATCGCGACGGCGGGCCGCGTCGGTCCCCCGAGCCAGCCCGCGACGAGAACGAGCAGCCCGTAGGTGAAGAGCGCGATGCCGATGTCCCCGAGGATCTGCGTCTCGATGAGCCAGACGTGGTGCACGGGGAGCTTGTTCGCCTCGGTGTGCACGAGCGAGTCCACGATCGCATCGCCGACGAGACGGCGCACGATGATCAGAACGAGCCCGGCGAAGACGAGGGAAGCGCCGGAGACGAGGAGCAACACGCGGCGGCGTCCGCGCGCGAGGTACACCGCGAGCACGTACATCGCGAGCACGGCGATCAGCAAGAAGATGCTCAGGACGCGCAGCGCCTGGACGGCTTTCTGGGCTGCGTCGAGCTGGTCGGAGCGGAGGAGCACGATCTTCCCGGCATCGGGCGGCGCATTTGCGCGCGCCTTGCCCACGATCCCGATTCGAGCGGAGATGCGATCGAGGAGCGGGGTGAGATCGAGCACGACGTCGCCGTTCGAGGTCGAGATCCGGCCCGCCGACTTCCCTTCGAGCACCCGCACCAGGGCCGTGTGCGCCCTCCGGTTCGCCTTCTCCCAGATCTGCTGTGCGCGTCCCGTCGTAAGGAGCGCATCGACTGCGCGGACGGCCGCCGTCTGCAGGGCCGCCGCAATCGCGGGAGCTGCGCGCTGAGCCGCCGGAGGCAGGGTCGACTTCAACTCCGCCGCAACGTCCACGCGCTGGTACAGAAGGTTGACGAGCTCGGTCGAAAGCGCCTGGCGAACCTCGGGATCGGCGAGGACCTGGGCCGACGACTTCGTCCAGGCGTCCGTGTTCAGCAGCTGCCGCTTGGTGAAGACCGTCAACGACCCGACGAGCAGCAACAGAGTCGCAAGCACGACGAGGCCGTAGACGAGGACCCTACGGCGGGCGCTCATGTGCCAACGATTCGCAGCCGTTCGGGTGAGAGGTCGTCACTCCTACGGGGTGATGCCCCGTCACCCGTCCGGCCGCGAAGGTCGGACCCTGGTGGCAAGCCGATACGAGATCCGCGTCAAGGGACGGATCGGCAAGAGCGTGCTCTCGCGGTTCGAGGGATTCGACGCCGAGGTCGAGCCTGCGGAGACGATCCTGCGCGGATCGATCAGCGACCAGGCGGCGCTCCACGGGGTTCTCGACCGGATCCAGGGCCTCGGTCTCGAGCTGATGGAGATCCGCCGGGTCGACAAGGCCCGCGACGCGTCGTAGTCACGCGGCTCAGAGGTAACCTCACCCACGCCGAGTGAGCACGAGACCGCCCGGCGCGCGTCTACCGTATCGCTGTCGTGCGGATCGTCATAGCTGAGGACAGCATGCTCGTCCGGGAGGGGGTGCAGCGCATCCTCGAAGCCGACCCGCGCATCGAGCTCGTCGGCGCGTACGCAGACCGCGAAGCGCTCCTCGCCGCCGTCGACCGGGACCGGCCGGACGTCGTGCTCACCGATCTCCGCATGCCGCCGACCCAGACCAACGAGGGCATCTTGATCGCGCACCGCCTCCGCGAGACGCACCCCGATGTGGGCGTGATCGTCTTGAGCCAGTACGCCGATCCCGGGTACGTGATGGCACTGCTCGAAGGCGGCTCAGCGCGACGCGGCTATCTGCTCAAGGACAGGCTCTCGGACCGGGAGAGGCTGATCGACGCGATTCAGGAAGTCGCAGACGGAGGCTCGGTCATCGACGGAGATGTCGTCGACGCGCTCGTCACGGCGCAGGTTGGAAAGGGACCGTCGCGCCTGGGCGTTCTGACGCCGCGTGAGCTCGAGATCCTCTCCGAGGTTGCGACCGGGAAGAGCAACGCCGCGATCGCCCGGTCGCTCGTGATCACGAAGCGATCGGTCGAGCATCACATCGGCTCGATCTTCTCGAAGCTCGACCTGCCGGACGAGTCGGAG
>DASSGL010000094.1:0-4166 GCA_035693525.1 Gaiellaceae bacterium
GCCGAGTCGCTGCTGCCGGCCCCGTGGTCGGTGAAGGTCGAGGTGCTCAACGGCAGCGGCGACATCGTCTACACGCGCTCCGTCGCAAGCCGGATCCAGTCGCTCTCGTACCGCGTCGCGCACGTCGGGCGCGCGTCGAGCTTCGACTACCTGCAGACCGCGGTGTATTTCCCACCGGGCGGCGAGGCGGTGTGCACGCACCTCGCGCAGCAGCTCGGCGCCCCCGTGCAGCCGCTTCCGGATGGCGACGACCCGCGGCGCTGTCTCGTCATCGTCGGCCCGGAACGTGGGCCTGGAAGCTAATTGAGCGGGATCCGCAGCGCCGCGAGCTTCTGCTTGAGCGCGCTCGGCATCGGCTCGCTCACGATCTGCCGCACGTAGGTGCGCAGGCTCTCCTCGAAGCGATACCGGCGCCGGCACCAGTCACACTCGTCGAGATGATGCTCGGCCTCGACCCGCTCCTCCTCCGTGAGGATGTGGTCGAGGTAAGGCTGCATCATCTCTTCACAGTGCGCGCACGGATCTTGGGGGGCATCCCTCATCACGCGTCCTCCAATACGGACTCGGCAAGCTCGCGCTTGAGGATCCGGCGCCCCCTGTGCAGTCGCGACATCACCGTGCCGATCGGTATGTCGAGAATCTGCGCCGCGTCCTGGTAGCTGAAGTCGCCGATGTCCACGAGCACGATCACGTCGCGGAAATCGTGCGGTACTGCCGATAGAGCCGAGACGATGTCGTCCTGCGACAAACGCTCGACCACTCGCTCTTCGTCCGCGCCCCCGTCCGCTTCCGCCAGCTTGTCGTACAGGTAGTAGTCGTTCGCCTCGAGCGGCGTCGTCTGCGGCGCCCGCTGCGTGCGGCGGCCGCGGTCGATGTTGAGGTTCGTCAGGATCCGGAGCAGCCAGGCGCGGAGGTTCGTGCCTGGCGTGAACGAGCGCCAGCTCCGAAACGCGCGCGCGTAGGTCTCCTGAACGAGATCGTCGGCCTCGTCACGAGAGCTTGCAAGGTGACGCGCCACGCGGTAGACCTGATCGGAGAGCGCGAGCGCCTCTTCCTCGAAACGCACGCGATCACGGGCCTCCGCTGCAATGCGACTTGCGTCAGGTGGAGCTTCCGCCATGACGGTCACAGTACCGCTTCAACGTCCGGGTGACCCGGACGATTCCCCACTACCGGTCCCTACTACCAGGGCACTGCCGAGATCTCGCGAAAGCCCGCCTGTGCCATCGCCGCGAGCAACGCCTCCCGCGAGGTTCGTTCGTCGTCCCAGGCAAGGGTGACCTGGCCCATCAGGTTCGCGCTCGCGAGCTCGAGCCCATCGTGACCGGTGAGCGCGCCCGCGAGGCGGTTGACGCAGCGCTCGCAGCGGATGCCACTTACCTGGATCGTCTCGGTCACCGTCGCCATCGCGATCAGGCTACCGTCCGTGCGACGAGATCCGCGACGACGCAGTCCGCGGCGAGCTGTGCGAACGCCTCCGGCTGCGGCGGCTCTTCCTCGAGCAGCTCGGATGCGAGCTCGCGTGCCGTGGCGACGCGATCGCCGTCCGGGTGGATCAGCTCGGCGTCGAGTCCCGCGCGCGCGGCGGCCCAGCGGTTGTGCTGGTAGTGGCCGCGGTCTGCGACACGCGGCTCGGAGCGCTCGACGAGGCGGCGGAGGAGGCGGACGAGGAGCGCCGTGCGCTCGAGCGCGGTTGGCTGGTCCGCGGCCCGGATCTCGAGGGTGCCGAGGAGCGGGTTCGGCCGCACGTCCCACCAGATGCGCGTCTTGTCCTCCAGCACGCCGAGTGCGACGAGCCGCTCAACCCAGGCCTCCCACGCCTCGAAGCTGCCGAACGCCGGCGGTGCACCGGCGCGCGGGAGCTCGGCGAGGATGCCCGCTCGGTTCGAGAGCATCCCGGTCTCCACCCCTTCGAGAAAGGGCGAGTTGACGGAGACCGCGAGGACGACAGGCAGCCACGGCAGCACGGCCTCGAGGCGCTCGTAGCAGTGCTCGGCGCTCTCGACGCCGACGTGGACGTGCAGCCCGCTCACGCCCTGCCGGCGGGCGGCGCGGCCGACTCCCTCGATCATCGCGAGGTACCGCTCCTCCTGGACGACCGGGAGCGACTCCAGGGCCGCCGTCGGGTGAGTGCCGGACGCGGCGATGGCAAGCCCGTGCTCTGCTGCGATCTGCGCGGCTGCGCGCCGCAGCTCGCGCAGTGCGGCGACGGCCTCGTCGACGTCGGCGCAGACGTCGGTGTTCAGCTCGACGATCGATGCGTGCAGCTCGGTCTTCAGCGTGCCCGGCAGGTCGAGCTCGGCCGCACCGGCTACGAGCACGTCGACCGCGGCCGCCGGCTCGAGCGTCTCGGCCTCGAGGATCATCAGCTCCTCTTCCACTCCGAGCGAGTACGGCGGCGACTCGCCGAAGTGTCGCTCGATCACGTCTTGCCGCGGATGCCGTGCACCGGCCGACCGGCGGCCTCCCATGCGTAGTACGACGCGCTCGGACCGAACATGGGCTCGTAGGTGACGACACGCGGATTACGCCCGACTTCCTTCGCGCGCGCAGCGTGACGCAGGAGGTTCGGGTCGTCCCGCTCCTGCCAGACGAGCACGAGATGCGCGGCGGTCATGAACTCCGCGACGAAGACGCAGCCTGGCGCAGGACAGGGGAAGGGATCGGTCGAGACGCAGAACCAACCCGCGTGGTCCTCACCGTCCTCGCCGGTCCAGATGTCTTCGGCGACCTCGGGTACGGCGTTCTCGACGATGCCGGCGCGGCCGAGCTGGAAGTCCTCCCCTTCCACGGCCACAAAGGTAGCGATAGCGCTGTTACGCGGTGGGACCGCCCGACGCTCTGCCGCGAAGGAGGTTTGACGCGCTCTGCTGGGCGGCGTGCAGAACGAAGCGGAGCTGCTCCTTCGTGTTCGGGCCGAAGCTGTACGTGCCCGAGAGCACGTTCCCGAGGCGTTGGTACACGGCGTACGAGGTCTGGTCGACGTGCTTGCCGCGAACGGTGCCCGTGACTCGCACCCGCACCGCGAGATAGCCCTGGAGAAGCTTCGAGGAGGTCAGACGCGTGATCGTGAAGCGAAGCGGCGGCAGCGTCGGATCTCCGGACAGGATCGGCTTCGTCGGGCACGTCTGGGCGTGATGGATCGCCTCGCGTATCGCTTGCGCTGCACCGCCCTTCTTGTAGACCACGACCTCGTTCGAGAGGCCGAGCGTCGAGCGGTTCTTCAGATAATTGACCTGCAGTCGTGCCGTCCTGAGCGCCTCGCTCCGATAGCCGGTGCGCCCGCAGAGATCCATGGTGACCGTGTTCGTCACCCCGAAGCCGTCGCGCCGCTGCAGGAGCACGTACCCCGAGCCAACCTGCGCAGGGGTCAGGATCAGCTTCGTCACATCCGGCGCCGGCGAGGCGATGAGAGCGGCCAAGACCAGCAGGATCCGCATGCTCCAAGGGTACGCCGATCACGCCGCCGTGCACCTTGCGAGACGGCAATATCGTATGACGATTCGTTTATCGAGCGACCTGCGAGGGATGACGCTTAGGGCATGGGGCTCGGAAAGCTGATCGCGTCGTGGCCGGTCGTCCGACAGGCGCATGAGGGAGATGCGCTCGGCCTCGGGAAAGCGGTGCAGTCGCCCGAGTCGAGCCGGCTGCGGCCCCGAGTCGATGACGCCGACCGCGTCGTCGAGTCGATCTGCCCGTACTGCGCCGTCGGCTGCGGCCAGCTCGTGTACGTCGCCGACGAAGAGGTCACACACATCGAGGGCGACCCGGCGAGCCCGATCTCGCGCGGCCGCCTCTGCCCGAAGGGGCAGGCCTCGAAGAGCTTCGTTCAGAGCCCGTTGCGCGAGTACAAGGTCAAGTACCGGCGCCCGTACGGGACCGCGTGGGAGGAGCTCGGGCTCGAGCAGGCGATGGACATGATCGCCGACCGGATCGTGGAGACCCGTGCGGCGACGTGGCAGGAGGAGACTGCAAAAGGCACCCCGGCGCGGCGGACGATGGCGATCGGCAACCTCGGCGGCGCCACGCTCGACAACGAAGAGAACTACCTCATCAAGAAGCTGATGACGGCTCTCGGCGTCGTGCAGGTCGAGAACCAGGCCCGCATATGACACAGCTCGACGGTCCCCAGTCTGGGGACCTCGTTCGGACGAGGAGGCGCAACC
>DASSGL010000095.1:0-5345 GCA_035693525.1 Gaiellaceae bacterium
GAGCAGGTCGATCCGGTCGGTGCGCAGGCGCCGCAGCGAGTCGTCGACGCTCCGCCGGATCGTCTCCGGCCGGCTGTCGACGCCGCGCGACTCGCCGGTCGAGAGCTCGAAGCCGAACTTGGTGGCGATCACGACCTGGTCCCGGACCGGTTCGAGCGCCTCGCCGACGAGCTCCTCGTTCGTGAACGGCCCGTACACCTGAGCGGTGTCGAAGAAGGTGACGCCGCGCTCGACGGCCGCCCGGATGAGCGCGATTGCCTCGGCCTTCTCGGGAAACGGCGGGAAGCTCTGGCTCAGGCCCATGCACCCGAGGCCGACGGCGGAGACCTCCAGGTCGCTTCCGAGCGTGCGCTTCTTCATCGCGTTCATGGCGACCACTCAACCAGGGCGCGCCCGTTCGCGACAGGCCCTGCTGATCCAGGTACTGCCAGACCCCCTCGGTGGCGATCCGGCGGCGGTACGGTGCGCGCATGGACACGAGGAGCGAGGTCCGCGAGTTCCTGACCACGCGCCGCGCCAGGATCACGCCCGGGCAGGCGGGCCTCCGTACCTACGGCAGCGGCTCTCGCCGTGTTCCGGGCCTGCGCCGCGAGGAAGTCGCCTTGCTCGCCGGCGTCAGCGTCGACTACTACAGCCGCCTCGAGCGCGGGAACGCAAGCGGTGTCTCCGAGACGGTGTTGGAGGCGCTCGCGCGAGCCCTGCAGCTCGACGAGACCGAGCGTGCGCATCTCTTCGACCTCGCGCGGGCCGCACAGACGACTACCCCTCGTCGGCGACGGCGTGGGCAGCAGCGGGTCCGGCCGGCCGTCCAGCAGATGCTCGACGCGATGACGACGGTGCCGGCGTTCGTCCGCAACGGCCGGCTCGACATCCTCGGCGCGAACCAGCTCGGCCGCGCGCTCTACTCACAGCACTTCGACAGCCCGGCGCAGCCGCCGAACACGGCCCGCTTCGTGTTCGTCGACGACCGCTCCCGAGACTTCTACGCCGACTGGGACCGCGTCGCAGCCGACGTCGTGGCGATCCTTCGCGCCGAGGCCGGCCGTGACCCGTACGACCGCGACCTCTCCGATCTCGTCGGTGAGCTGTCGACGCGTAGCGAGCTGTTCGGCACGCTCTGGGCCACCCACGACGTGCGCACGCACGACACCGGCACCAAGCGCATCGACCACCCGCTCGTCGGCGAGCTCAACCTCAGCTTCGAGGCGTTGCAGCTCGTCGCCGACGACGGCCTGACGATGTTCGTCTACACCACCGAGCCTGGGTCGAAGTCGGAGCAGGCGCTGAACCTGCTCGCCAGCTGGACGGCGACAGCGGACGAGGAGACCGCCGATGCAGATCGCGAAGAACAGCCTCGACGCTGAACGCTGGTCCCGGCGACTGATTCAAGGATTGGACTCGCATATCGCTTGTGGGGTCGCCGCGCCGGTAGGCCCCACACGATCGAAGATCATCGTCATCGGATCGGTAGCAGCACGCGGACGGCGAAGCCGCCGCTCGGGCTTCGGCCCGCGTCGAGGCGTCCGCCGTAGAGCGCCACGCGCTCGCGCATCCCGACCAGGCCATGCCCGCCGCCCGACACGGAAGCCGCAGTTCCACGGCCGTCGTCGACGATCTCGAGCTCGAGCGAATCGACGCCGTAACGAACGTGAACACTCGCCTGCGCGTTGCCTGCATGCTTGAGGGCGTTCGTCAGTGCCTCCTGCACGATGCGGTAGGCCGAAAGCTCGATACCGACTGCAAGCTCGCGACGCTCGCCGTCGACGCTGAGCTCGACGGGAAGACCGGCTTCGCGCAACTGCGTCACCAACGTCGGTACGTCGCGGAGGCCCGGCTGTGGCGTGAGCGACTCCGGGGCGTCGCCGCTCCGCAGCATTCCGAGCAGACGGCGCATCTCGGTCAGCGCGTTGCGCCCGATCTGTTCGATCGTTTGCAGTACCTCACCCGTGGGCGCGTTGGCGGCTTCGAGAACGCGTCGCTCGGCTCCCGCCTGGATGACCATCATCGAGACGTGATGTGCGATCACGTCGTGCAACTCGCGGGCGATCCGGGCACGCTCCTCGACGACGGCCTCGCGCGCCGCCAGGTCGCGTTCGCGCTCTGCCATCTGCACCCGTCGCTCGCGATCGCCGACGACGCGGCGGACGAACAGCATGACGACGATGGTGATGACCGTGAACGACACGCCTCCGCGCGGTTCGCCGGTGATCGCGACGGCGAGGAGCGTCGGAAGCGCCATGGCTGCCACGCCGATCGCAAATACGCGCGGGCGGGTCCACACCGTGAGCGCATAGATCGAGCAGAGCCAGGCGATCCCGTAGCTCACGACGGATGGTGGCTTCCAGGCGATCGCCACGACGTCGGCAAGAAGTGCCGCTCCGATGCCGGCAGCCCCGGGAGAACGCCTACGAATTGCGACGGTTCCGGCCATGAGCGGCCCCGCGACGGCGACCACGAGACGCTCGCTCCCGGTGAGGCTGCCGAACCAGGCCTCGAGCTCACACCCAACGGCCAGTGCGCCCGCGACGACGAGGTCGAGCTTGACCGGATCGATCCGCCGTCCGCTGATGCCCGGTAGGCGCGCGCGCACGATCCCAAGCTAGTTCGCCCGGAGCGGCCTGTCATCAGCCGCTCGATTGATCCCTGCCGCCTCCAAAGATCAGCCGGTCGGCTGAGCGAAAGATCGACCACGGCGCCGACGACCACGGCTCCGACGCGGCATACGGTCGGGCCGTCACCAAGAGGAGGAACTCGAATGACAGAGCTTTGGGATCGCTGGGCGCCGCTGACGGGGCCGCTCTCCGTGGCGTGCTCGTTCGTCGGGGTCATGCTCGTCCTCGGTCAGCCGCAGGACAAGGACTCCGACGCGAAGATCGTCGCCTACTTCGCCGACCGCTCACACCGAGTGCAGAGCGTCGTCGGCTTCTTCGTCTTCCTGGCGGGCATCCTGCTGCTGCTCGCCTTCCTGGCCGCGCTGCGAGAGCGGCTGGTCGCGGCAGAGGGGCAGCCCGGCCGGTTCAGCGCGCTCGCGTTCGGCGCGGGCACAGCGAGTGTGCCTTTGTGGTGCATCTCGATGCTGTTCGCGAACGCCGCCGGCTTCGCATCGAACGAAACCTCGTCCTTCCGGCTCGACGCGAACACCTTCCGTCTTTTCGCCGACACCGCCTACTTCGCCTGGGTTGCAGCCGTGATCGTCAGCGCCGGCGTCGTGTGGGGAACCTCGGCAGTCGCGCTCAAGACCGGTCTGCTGCCCCGCTGGTACGCGTGGCTCGGGATTCCCGTCGGTGTGGTGCAGCTCTTCGGGTTCTTCTTCTTCCCGTTTCTCGTCTGGTGGCTCTGGATCGTCGTCACCGCGGTCCTGCTCGTCACCCGTCGCAGCGCGGCGACGATCGGCGTCGCGAAGCCGGCGCTATGACACCGCGCCGGTACGGCTTTGCCGACGCCAATCGAAGGCAATCTCGAAAGGAGCAAGGAATGCTGAGCGCGCGAATCGCCCTCATCCTCACCGGCCTGACGTTCGCAATCTGGGAAACGGTCGACATCTTCCAGATCGAGGTCCCCGCCGTAGCGGCCTTCTTCGCCGCGTCGTTCTTCGGCTGCACGATGTGGTTCTGGCGCAGAGACAGCGGCCGCGCCGCGATCGCGTTCCTCCCACTGTTCGCGATCGAGGCGGGCTCGGCCCCATTCTGGAAACACGTGATGACCGAGACGAAGCTCGCCGGAATCGTCCTCGGAACCGCCGGGATCGCCGCAGTCGTCGGTGTCGCTGCGACGCGGCGAAACGCGAACCGGTCGCCCGCCGTCTCCGCCTGAGTCGAGGGTCGGTTCCATCCGGCTCCGAACCTTCGGAGGACGGGGCCTGGACACCAGGGCGGTGAGAGGCTTAGAGTCGGTTGGATCGGGGGCGATGGACCAGCCGATTGACCATTATGTGTTCGTGCTTTCTCTCCGGTGCGTGGAGTGTCACGAGCGGTGGGACGACGAGAGCGAGCGCTGGCGCGTGTACTTCACGAGCGACGAGCCTCCCAAACCGGTGACGTACTGTCCCGACTGCGCCAGGCGCGAGTTCGGCGACTAGACGGCTCAAGGCCAGAGTCCCCGCTCACTGCCGCGTCATCGCGATGTGCAGCCGCTCCTCCGGCGCGATCAGGTGGTCGAGGTCCTCCGCGGCTTCTGCGATGTCGATCTGCACCCATTCGACGGTGCCCGTGAAGCGACTGCCCTCCGAGGTGTAGTCGTCGCTGACCGGCGACGCGGTGTCCGAGCCGACGTCGCAGGTCTCGTCGCCCGAGAACATCATGGGGACGGTGGCCTCGACCCGTCCCTCGCCGGCCGCCTCCCCGTCGACGTACAGCGAGACCGTGCCGCCCTTGCCGAGCCCGTCGCCGTCGTAGTCGAACTCCATCCGCACCTGGTGCGTTCCCGACGGGATCTCCGTCTCGCCTTCGACATAGAAGCGTTGGACGCCGAACAGGTTGTAGCAGTACTTCGGCTTTCCATTCTTCACGTAGAGGCTCCAGCCGGCGTACGCGCCGCCTTGCGCGACGATGACGCCCTCGGCGGCCCCGTTCGTCACCGCGAGCTCGGCCGTCAGCGAGTGCGACTTGTTCTTGACGTTGAGCACCGAGTTCTCGGTCAACCGTCCCATGCCGGCAAAGAGGAGCTGCGAGTTGCCGGTGATCAGCACCGGCCGGCCCGCGAGGTCGGAGTTGAAGCGCTCGACGCGCCGGTCGTCGAGCGGGAGCACGTTGTACTTCCGCGCCTCCTCCATGAAAAGCGCCTTCAGCTCCTCGAGCTTCTCGGGCATCTCGGCAGCGAGGTCGTGCGCCTGGCTCCAGTCGGCGTTCGTGTCGTAGAGCTCCCAGGTGTCTTCCGCAAACGCCGGTAGCTCCGCGGCGAACACCCACGGCGTCGAGTGCCGGGTGACCGCGGTCCAGCCTTGGTGGTAGATGCCGCGGTTGCAGAACATCTCGAAGTACTGCGTCTCGCGCCGCTCCGCCGCGCCGGCATCGTCGAAGGCATAGCGCATGCTCGTACCCTCGATCGGCTTCTGCTCGACCCCGTGCACCCGCTTCGGCTCGGGCAGGCCGGCCGCGTCGAGGACAGTCGGGGCGACGTCGATCACGTGATGGAACTGGCTGCGCACCTCGCCCTTGGCCCCGATGCCCTTCGGCCAGTGAACGATCGTCCCGTTGCGGGTACCGCCCCAGTGGGAGGCGATCTGCTTCGTCCACTGGTAGGGCGTGTCCATCGCGTGCGCCCAGCCGACCGCGTAGTGGTTGTACGCCTCCGGAGTGCCGAACTTGTCGATCCGCTCGACCATGAACTCGGTCGTCTGCAGCGCG
>DASSGL010000096.1:0-11677 GCA_035693525.1 Gaiellaceae bacterium
GACTACGGGGCGTTCCGCGATCTCCAGCGGCACCGGCTCCTGACGTGCCAATGGCAGCGCCTCTCGCCCGATCTCGGCGCCGACGTTCCGCACGAGCTCGTCGTCGCAGGCCTCGGCGGCGACTACGAGCGCGGGCTCGACGTGTCGCGCGTCGAGTACGAGCGGCTGCGCGACGGCGGGCTCGTCGAGGAGGCGCCGTACGCCCTCTGTCTCGCGTTCCGGATCCGGTACGTGCTGGAGCTCGACGCGCGCGAGGCACTTCACCTGATCGAGCTCCGCTCCGGGCGCGAGGGCCATCCGTCGTATCGCGCGGTCGCGCACGAGATGCGGCGAGCGATCGCGTCGGTGCACCCGAACGTCGCCGCAGCCATCACGTTCGTGGACGACTCGACCGAGGAGCGGCTCGAGCGGCTTTTGAGCGAGATGCGCAACGAGTCGCGCGCCTCCGGCTAGCGTGACGCTGCCGTGCAACCAGGTTGCTCGCAACCTGGTTGCGGTCGTTGATGTCGCTCGAGCGGCTCTACGACCGCAACCTGCCTGAAGGCAGGTTGGTAGAGCTCTTACGTCACGGGCTTCAGGACGACCGGGCCGGCGACGCGGTCTCCCGCCTGCTGGCTCGTCACGACCCAGCTGTCGCGGTCATGGATGCGGTACGGCGCGTTCAACCGTACGGTGATACCGACCTTCGGGTCCTTGACGACGAACGAGCCGCATGGGCCGAGGATCTTGCCGCCCCGCACGAGGAAGACCTCGTAGTAGTCGCGCGCCGGCAGCTTCGGCAGTCCCAGCGCCGCAAGCTCCATGGGCCAGTTGCCCGCGGCATCGGGACTCTCGACGCGAAGCGAGCCCTGAGCGTTCGACGCCGGGCCCGTGCCTGCGAGCCGGATGACCTTCCAGCTCGAGCCCCCGTTGTCGTTGCCGGTGATATAGCCCCCGAGGAAGGCGAGGAGCACGACGACGATCGCCGCCGCGAGAAGCGCGACCCGGCGCTGCAGCAGGCGCCGCCGCCGTCCGCCGATCGTCATCGCCAGCGTCGGCCCTGCCTCGAGGTGCGGCGGCAGCTCGGGCGGCGGCCCAGCGGTGACGAGCAACTCGTGGACGCGCAGGAGCCGCTCGCGCTCCTCACCCTTCGCGTCCCCTAGGAGGTCGTCGAGATCCGGTGTCACGACAGCTCTCCCTCGAGCACGTCCGAGAGGTGCGACAGCGCGCTCCGGGTGCGAGTCTTCACGGTTCCGAGCGGGATGTTCAGGTAGTCGGCGACTTCGCTCTGCGACATGCCGCTCCAGTACCCGAGCTCGACGACCTCGCGCTCCCGCTCGGGGAGCGTCTCGAGCGCGCGGTGCACGCGCCAGGCGACATATGCCGATTCGGCCTGGTCGGCCGGACCGGGCTCGCCGGACGGGAGGTCCGGAGCCTCGGCAACGGGATCGGTGCGCGACCGCATGCGGTCGACGATCGCGTTCCGTGCCACGGCGTAGAGCCACGGCGCCGCAGGACCGCGCTCCGGCTTGTAGCTCCCGGCCGAGCGCCAGACGGCCGTGAACGTCTCCTGGACGGCATCTTCGGCGCGTTGCCTGTCGCGCAGCCGGCGCAGCGCGAGCCCGAAGACCGAGCGGACGTACCGGTGGTAGAGCGCCTCGAACGCGATCCGGTCGCGCTCCGCGACGCGGACGAGCAGCTCCGAGTCGGATTCGCCCGGCGACGGCTCGCCGGGGTCGCTCGTCGCGGGCAGGGCGCGCAGGCGGGCGGGATTCTCAACTGCGAGCTCCATGTCCGTTCGGTGTCTACGTGGCATCGGTCATCGTGGATTGTGGCTCAGTTTGACGGAAGCTTTACGTCCTTTGGGGGTCCGGCTTACGCGCGCGGGGCAACACTCCCGGCGACAACCCGAGGAGGACTCGATGCGGAGGATGCTTGCAACCCTGCTCGCCGCCGCGGGCGGCGCTCTTATCCTTGCCGGCGCGGGCTCGGCCGCGACCGTCACCGTGCAGATACGGAGCACAGGCTTCTCGCCTGCGAGCGTCACGCTCGATCACGGCGACTCGGTCACCTGGCGCAACGTCGACAAGGTCGACCACCAGGTCGTCGCCGACGACGGCTCCTTCGCCTCGCCGATCCTCCACGCCGGCCACTCGTGGACGAAGACGCTGCAGACCGCGGGCACGTTCCGGTACCACGATGCGCTCCACCCGAGGCTGAGCGCGAAGGTCGTCGTCAAGGGCCCGCCTCCGTCGGTCTCGCTCGCGCTTTCGATCCCGATCGTGGTCTTCGGACAGCAGACTGCGCTTGGCGGGTCGATCTCGACCGGAGCGGCGAACCAGACCGTCGAGCTGATCGCGCAGCCGTACGGTCAGCCGTCGCCGTCACAGCTCGCGGTGCTCAAGACCGGCCCGGGCGGCACGTTCTCGTTCATGGTGACCCCGAGCATCTACACGACCTACGCCGCGCGCTGGAACAACGTCTCGAGCGGCAGCGTCGTGGCCCAGGTCGCTCCGCACGTCCGCCTGCTCGCGGGCGGCAACGGCTACATGAAGGCGGCGATCTCGTCGCCGGTGTCGCTCTGGCATCGCCACGTCTACCTTCAGCGGCTCTCTCAGTTCGGGCAGTGGGTGAACATCGCGAACCTCACCCTCGGCCAGCAGAACGGACGCCTCTTCCGGCCGATCGCCTTTGTGCCGATGGGCAAGTCGCAGATCCGCGTCTTCCTCTCGATCAACCAGGCGGGGAACGGGCTGCTCGCGGCGCACAGCGGCACCCAGACGATCGTAAGACGTCGGTAAAGAGCGCATCCGTCGATATCAGCTGATCGTTTCCTGGTAGAGCACCTCACGAGGGAGAGGGGTTACCTATGACACGCATGCTGATGCTTCCGGCTGTTCTCATTGCGACACTCGTCCTGGCGGGATCAGCCGGTGCTGACACCAAGACGGTTCAGATCACGAAGAGCGGGTTCACGCCGAGTGCGACGACGATCAACGTCGGCGACTCCGTCACCTGGCACAACGCCGACGCCGTGAGCCACCAGGTCGTCGCGAACGACGGCTCGTTCGCGTCACCCGCCCTGAAGGCAAACGAGACGTTCACCTTCACGTTCCAGAAGAACGGCAAGGTGACGTATCACGACTCGTTTGCGACGACGCACCGCGGCACGGTGACGGTGAACGCTCCGCCCGCGAATGTGACGCTCACCGCGTCGACGTCGACGATCACCTACGGCGAGAACACGTCGCTCGCCGGCGTCGTCACGAACCAGCTCACGAACGAGCCCGTGGTCCTTACGTCACAGCCGGTCGGCAAGGGCACGCAGTCGATCGCGACGACGCAGACGCAGGCGAACGGCGCGTTCTCGTTCGGCGTCGCGCCGACGATCCAGACGTCGTACCAGGCCCACTGGCGCACGACCGCGAGCCCCGCGGTGACGATCAACGTCCGCCCGCGCGTCGGGTTCGGCCGCAGCGGCCGGCTCTACGTCGCGAAGGTGACGTCCGATCTCGTGTACGCGGGCCATTACGTCTGGCTCCAGCGGCGCTCGCAATTCGGCGGGTTCGTCAACGTGAAGCGCGTCTTCCTCGGCACCAACTCGCGCGCGACATTCACGGCGCGCCTGCCGCGCGGACGCTCGATTCTGCGGCTCGTCCTGCCGGACAGCCAGGCCGGCGTCGGTTACGTGGCGAGCACCAGCCGGTCGATCTCGCTCACCACTCGCTGAACGAGCAAGGGCGCGCGGCAGCGTCAGCTGCTGCGCGCCTCCTCGTACCGCCGCGCGACCTCGTCCCAGTTGACGACGTTCCACCAGGCCTCGAGATAGGCCGGCCGCCTGTTCCGGTACGTGAGGTAATACGCATGCTCCCAGACGTCGATGCCGAGGAGCGGCACGTCGGTCTGCATGATCGGCGAGTCCTGGTTCGGCGTCGAATAGAGAGAGAGCCCTGTGCCGTCCCAGACGAGCCACGTCCACCCCGAGCCGAAGCGCTTCACGCCGCCGTCGTTGACGGCCGCCTTGAGCTGGTCGACGCCGTCGAACGTGTCGTCGATCGCCTTTGCGAGGTCGCCCGACGGCACGCCGCCGCCGCCCGGCTTCATGATCTGCCAGAAGAAGGAATGGTTCGCGTGCCCGCCCGCGTTGTTGCGGACCGCGGTGCGCTTGTCCTCCGGGATCGAGTCGAGATTCGCGAGCACGGACTCGACGGGGCGGTTCGCCCACTCGGTTCCCTCGAGCGCCGCGTTCGCATTGTCGATGTACGCCTTGTGGTGCAGATCGTGGTGGATTTGCATCGTCTCGGCATCGATGTGCGGCTCGAGCGCGTCATAGGGATACGGGAGATCCGGCAGTTCGAACGGCATCTGAGGGCTCCTTTCGGGTCAACGGGGAGGATATGCTGCCGCCGCCTGGTCACGTCACGGGGAAGTCAAACGACCGGAGGAGTGGGATGTCGTCGCTAGCGTCAACGTTCGAGGAGATCGCGCCGCGCGAGCTGCGCCCCGAGGTCTACGAGCTCGACGGGATCTCGCGTGCGTCGATCGAGGCCCATTACAAGCTGTACCAGGGCTATGTCGCGAAGCGGAACGAGATCCTCGGCAAGCTCGCAGGCGTCGACCTCGGCTCGGCGAACCAGGTGTACTCGGACGTGCGCGCGCTCAAGGTCGACCTGACCTTCGCGATCGGCGGGATCAAGAACCACGAGCTCTACTTCGAGCACCTCGGCGGCGGGGGCGGCGACCCGGTCGGCGCCTTCGGCGCTCTCGTGAAGCGCGATTTCGGCTCGGTCGAGGCCTGGCGCTCCGACCTGCGAGCGACGGCCATGGCGGCGCGCGGCTGGGCGTGGACCGCCTACGACTGGGATGAGGGACGTCTCTTCAACTACATCGGCGACGCCCAGAACACGTTTCCCGTCTGGAACGCGACGCCGCTCGTCGCGCTCGACGTCTACGAGCACGCGTACTTCCTCGACTACCAGACCGACCGCGCCGCCTACGTCGACGCGTTCTTCGACAACCTGGACTGGGACGTCGTGAACGGCTGGGTCGAGCAGTACGGAATCGGGTAGCCGTGCGGCTCCGGCCGCTGACCGCGCTGTGACGACGGCCCTCCTCATCGTGATCGGCTGGATCTGCGGCTCGATGCCGTGGGGCTACTGGCTCGTCCGCGTCTTCCGGGGCGAGGACATCCGGACGAAGGGCAGCGGCAACATCGGCGCAACGAACGTCTGGCGTGTGTACGGCCGGAGGCTCGGGCTGGCCGCCGTGGTGCTCGACACGGCGAAGGGCTTCGTGCCCGCATTCGTCGCGACGAAGGTCGCCGGTCACGACGCCGGCGTGCTCGCGGGCTCGGCCGCGATGCTCGGCCATTTCCGGCCCCTCTTCCTGGGCTTCCGCCGCGGCGGCAAGATCGTCGCGACCACCGGCGGCGTGTTCCTGGGGGTTGCGCCGATCGTCGGAGGCATCGGCGCGGGCGTCTGGCTTCTCGTGTTCGGTCTGACGCGCTACGCGTCGGTGGCGTCGATCGTCTCCGCGGTCTCGCTTCCGTTCTGGTCGTGGCTCATCGGCTATCCGTGGCCGGTGACGGTCTTCGCGGGCGTCGCCGCCGTCGCGGTGCTCGTCCTGCACCGTGCGAATCTCGGGCGGCTGCTTCGCGGCGAGGAGCACCGCTTCACGCGGCGCTCGCGCCCGGCGCTCCACTAAGGCACGCCAAAGGGCCCGCACGTGCGGGCCCCGGGGCGCTCGACGCGGTGTCCGAGCTCTCAGGCGTTGCAACCCGAGGGCTGCGTGCCGGGAATGTTCGGTTGGACTCCCTTCGGCACGCCGAGGTAGATCGCGTACAAGGTGACGGGCTTCGCCCCGTCGTTCCGAGCGAGGTGAAGGTGGCCGGCGGGCTCGACGAACGACTGGCCCTTCGACACCTTGAACGGCGCACAGTTGCTCACGGACGGGTCGAAGACCGTCAGCGTGGCGCCGGTGATCACGACGTCGACCGCCGAGCCATGGGTGTGCCAGCCGAAGTTCCCGCCCGGCTTGATCGTGATCGAGTCGACGATCATCGAGCCGGGCTTTGCCTTCACGGTGAACGGCGTCTTCACCGTCCCGACGCCGAGCGCCCTGGCCACGATCGGGCGTACCTGCACCCACGGAGGGCGCGGCCGCGACGAGGGCCGCCGAGAGGGCGAGCCCGATCAGTGCAAGCTTCATGGGTCCTCCTTCGAAATCGTCGTCGATCACCGCGTCGAATCGGATCGACACTAGGAGGACCGGTCTTTGCCGCTCCTTTGCGTGGCCTTAGCCGCGGGATGCGCGCGGCAGAGAGCAACCGCCCAGGCCTCGCCGCAGGCCTGGAGCACACGCTCGGCGCGGCCGAGCAGGGCGTGTGCCTCGCCGGGACGGTCGACCGCGAGCAGGCAGTCGGCGGCGGCGTAGAGGCCCCAGCCGGGCACGTGACCCTCGAGGTGGCGCTCCCACACCTCGGCGCCGGCGACGAGCTCGGCGGCCCGCTCCACGTTCCCCGCCCGTTCGTGGGCGAGGCCCCACATCACGAGCGCACCGCCCTGCCCCGGCGCGTCGTCGGCCGCGCGGAAGCGTCGATGCGTGTGCGCGAAGATCGACTCGGCGCGCTCCACGTCTCCGCCGTACGCGAGCGCGAGCGCCCACGCCGTCTCGGTCATGCCGAGCGCGCGCCGGTCCCCGCTGCGGCGTCGCAGCTCGACGGCCTGCTCGAGCCAAGGTTGCACAGCGCGTGCGGGATCGCGCGCGCACGGTCGAACCGGTGAAAGAGGATCAGCGTCTCTTCGTGGAACGGGCGCAGCCGGCCGTCGGGCCCTTCGGGAAGGACCGCGTAGCCGAAGGTGAAGCCTTCGAAGAACGGTGGCGTCCGGGCGGGCACCCGCTCGAGCTCCTCGAGCGCGGCCTCGAGGCGGCGCCGGGCAGCGTCGACCTGACCGAGGTAATTGGAGACGAGCGACGACACGCTGAGGATCGATGCGCGGACGGGCTCGTCGCCGGCGAGTGCGAGTGCCTCCTCGCACGCGCGCTCCGCCGCGTCGAGCGTGCCGCCGGCGGTCTCGAGGAGCGCCGTGCGGTGGATCACGTCCGCGGCAAGCGCCGCACGCATGCCGCGCGCCATCGTGGTAGCCTCGCTGCCGAGCGCGATGAACGACGCGGGCCGTCCGCAGCGCAGCTCGAGCCCCGCGGCGGCGAGTAGCGTCGTGGCACGCAGCTCCGTCGCCTCCGGCGCCGCATCGAGGACGGCTCGCAGTCGCCGCGAGCCTTCGGTGAAGTAGTTGCGGTCGAGCCAGAGCTGCCAGACGTTCGCTGCCAGCCGCAGCGCCCCTTGCGGGTCGGCCCGCAGACCGGAGTCGAGTGCCGCGCGCAGGTTGTCGTGGTCGAGCTCGAATCGCGCGAGCGGGGGCGGCTCGGCCGCGAATGCGAGCGCCCAGTCGCGCAGGCGGGCCTCGACCGCCACGCGCTCGCCGGCAGCAGTCAGGCACTCGTCGGCGAACTGCCGCACCGTGTCAAGCAGGCGGTAGCGCGCGAGCGTCGCGTCCTCGACGACGACGAGCGACTTGTCGACGAGCCGGAGAAGCAAGGGGACGACGTCGCGCTTCTCGACCGCCCCACCTGCGCAGACCTCGGTCGCCGCGTCGAGCGAGAACGAGCCCGCGAACACGGCGAGCCGGCGGAACAGCACCCGCTCCTCGCCGTCGAGGAGATCGTGGCTCCAGCTGATCGCCGCCCGCAGCGTCTGCTGCCGCGACAGGGCGGTCCGCCGGCCCGCCGAGAGGATGTCGAGGCTCTGATCCAGCCTTGCCGTCATCTGCGCCGGCGAGAACGTCTGCGCTCGTGCCGCCGCGAGCTCGAGCGCGAGCGGCATGCCCTCGAGCCTTGCGCAGAGCTCCAGCACCTGCGGCAGCTCGGCGTCGGAGGGCCCGAACGCCGGATCGGCGTCGCGCGCCCGTGCGAGGAAGAGCTCGACCGCCTCGTCCGGCGTCAACCCGGGAACCTGCCACGCCCGCTCGCCGCTGCAGCGGGGGCGTTCACGGCTCGTGGCGAGGATCGTCGTCTCCGGGCACCGCTCGACGATCGTCTCGGCGAGCGCCGCACAGGCTTCGACCACGTGCTCGCACGTGTCGAGCACGAGCAGCATCCAAGCTCCTGCGAGCTCGTCGGCGACCGCTTCGGCGGTGGTGCGCCTCGAGCCGTGTCTTCCCGCTGCCGCCGGGCCCGGTCAGCGTGAGCACGCGCGCCTGTGCGAGCTCGTCCGCGAGCTCGCGCTCGCGCCCGACGAAGCTCGCCATCTTGGCCTCGAGGCTCCGGCGGAGCGCCGCCCGCAGCCGCTGGTACTGCGCGAGCGCGTCCTGACGGCGACCGAGCGTCTCGTAGACGCGCATGAGTGCACGGTGTGCGGGCTTGAGGAGCGGATCGACGTCCAGTGCGCGTTGAAGGGTCCTGAGCGCGTCCTGAGGCGACTGCTGCTGGGCGAGCTCGAGGCAGAGGAGGCCGTGCAGGTCGTTGAGCGACGCGCGCCGAGCCTCGGCCCACGGCTCGTACCGATCCTTGGGCAGCAGCTCGCCGCCGAAAGGGTCGAGGGCAGCGGCATAGGCAGAGGGACCACCGTCGGCTCGTGCACCGGCGGCGGCTGACTCGAACGCCTCGACGTCAGTGTCGACGTCGCCCCCCAGCGCGAGCATCCCGTCGTCGAACGTCAGCCGCTCCGGGCCGAGGACTCCCCCTGGCTGCATGCACGATCTGGTGCAAGTTGTTCTGCGCAGCGAGGGCGTCCAGCTCCGGCCACAGGAGCTCCATGGCTTGCTCCCGGTGCAGCCAGCGGCCTCGTTCGAGCGCAAGCACCTTCACGAGCGTGCGCGCCTTGCGCAGGCGCCACTTCCGCTCGTCGATGTCGTCGCCGTCGACCGCGACGCCGAAGCGGCCGAGTAGCCGGACCTCTACGCGGCCCGGAGCCAGTCGCGCAGCTCCGTATGGCGTAGCGGCCCGTGTGAGCCGCCTGCGAGCTCGGCGCGCAGCTCGCCGATCGCCCCGTACCGCTCCGCGACGACCTCGTGCGCGTGGATCGTCTCGAAGTTGAGCTGCCGCGAGAGCACGAAGTCTCCGTCGTCGAGCGACGGAAGCTCGTCGAGGACGCTCTTCAGCGCGACCCGGACGGAGTCCTCGACGAAACGGGGCTGGAGGTGTGCGTGCTCGACGACGAAGAGCTCGTCCGGCCGCTTCAGCAGCTCGTAGATCGGCGAGCTCATCGACGCCTCGACGAGCTCCACGAGCCTCTCGGCGTTCACGCGGCTTGAGGTCCCGACGAGGAGGGTTCCGCGACCGCGCTGGTTGTGCGTCGCGAGCGGTACGAGCTGGAGGATGCGCTCGACGTCGGTCTGGTCGAAGCCGGCGTCCAGGAGCCGCTCGGACGCCCGGCCGCGCACGAGTCCCTGCGCGCACGGGCACGCGTTGATGCCGACGGCTTCGACCCCGACGATGCGCCGCACTCCGGTACGCGACGCGGCGGCGATGCCGATGAGCGTCACCATCTCCTGGGTCGAGAGCCCGGTGACCGGAGTCGTGCGCTCGTACGGATAGCGGGCGCGAATCTGGACCTCGGCGACAACGGCCTGCTGTCGCTCGACGATTCGCGTCGCGACGTGCTCGGCGAGATCCTCGACGAGGAATGCCTCGTCCACGACGACGCCCTCGATCGCCTCCTCGAAGAGCTCCGGGAAGCGGGACATGTGCACGCCCTTCTGGGAGGGATCGAGGTCGACGGTGCAGTCGATCGTCGCCGCGATCAGCTTCTCCTGCGCGCCGCGGCCGATCCGCACCGCCTTCTGCACGCCGGTCACGCCGGCGCGCGACAGGCCGATCGGCACCTCGGGCGTCGAGGCCTGGAGGTCGGCCGGCAGATGCCGCGTCGTCTCGGTCACGCGGATACTGTGCCGCAAAGTCCGTGTCGACCGACTCGTCGTCCTTTGCCAGGCTCGTCTCGCTCGCGTGCCACGACGTGCGCACCCCGCTTGCGACCGTGCACGGGTTCGCGAAGACGCTCGAGCGGACGGCCGGCCTCGAGCCTCCGTCCGACCGCTATCTGGAGATGATCGACCAGGCCTCGGCGCAGATGGCGGAGCTCCTCGACGAGCTCGCACTCGCCGCGCGCATCGAGGACGGCCGCTACGACCCCGTGCTGCGGGACGTGGACACGGTCGAGCTCGCACGAGCGGCGGAGGAGCGGCTCGGCTCGGACCGCGTCTCCGTCTCCGGCGAGGGCGCCGTCGTCCCGACGGACGTCGACGCGGCGTCCCGCGGCGTGTCGGCGCTCGTGCAGTCGGCGCTCCGGCACGGCGGCCTCGAGACCGTCGCGGTCCGGGTGCGGGGTGCGGAGCTCGACGTGTCGCCGGTCACGGCGGCTTCGTCGCGGGTCGTCCTCGGGGAGGATCTCCGCGATCTCGGTGCCGCGGTCGCGGTGCGGCTCGTGCGCGCGCTCGGCGGCTCGGTCTCGCTCGAGGGCGAGACGCTGACCGTTCGTCTGGCCTAGCCGGTCCGGAAGGCGTCTCCCGGACGCGAACGGATCATCGGTGACTGTCACCGGGTTTGGCTCCGCGCGTGGAGGTTCCTCGAAGCTTTCCGCCTGGTTGAGCGGAATCTGCGAAATCTCGTGACACTCTCGTGACGCATGACTGTCACCGCTTCGGACGAGCGCGGCGCCCGACCTCGCTGACCGTTCGTCTGGTTTAGCCGGTTGCGGTGATCGGGGCCGCGAGCTCGTGGCAGCTGCGGCAGCGCGCCTCGTAGGTGTCGAGCGCGCCGACGACGATCGTCGCCCCGTTGGCCGGCGCCGGGCGGCCGTTCAGCAGGCGCTGCGTCATCGTCGCCGGGCCGCCGCAGCGGTGGCACACGGCCTGCAGCTTGTCGACGAGCTCGGCTCGGCAGAGGAGCTCCGGCATCGAGCCGAAGGGCAGGCCGCGGAAATCCTGGTCGAGCCCCGAGACGACGACGCGCGTCCCGTGCTCGACGAGCGCGTCGATCACGAGCACGATCACGGGCGGGAAGAACTGCACCTCGTCGATGCCGAGCACGTCGTACCCGTCGGCGAGCCCCGGGATGTCCTCCGGCCGCGAGACGGCGACGGCGCGCATCTTCGCGCCCGCGTGGCTGACGACGTGGCCGATGTCGTACCGGTCGTCGATGCGGGGCTTCGCGATCAGCGCCCGCTGGCCCGCGATCTCGGCGCGCCGGAGCCGGCGGATGAGCTCCTCGCTCTTCCCGCTGAACATCGGGCCGCAGACGACCTCGAGCCAGCCGCCCCGCTCTGGCTGTAACCGGATCACGGTTGGGCAGGTTATTCCGCCCGCTGGACGGAATCGAACGCCCAGCGCGAGAGGAGCCGCAGGCTGACGATCCCGAGCGGCCTTCCGTCCTGCACCACGGGCAGATGGCGGAAGTTGTTGTCGAACATCACCCGGGCGGCTTCCTCGATCGGCGTGTCGGGGTCGATCGTGACCGGGTCCGGCGTCATCCACTGACGGACGCGCGCCTCCGCGGCGCGTGCGCGCGCGGCCACGGCGCGCAGGAGGTCGCGCTCCGTGACGATGCCGACGATCCGCACCATGTCCTCGACGACGACGACGGCGCCGACGTTCGCGGCGTCCATCTTCTCGGCGGCCTCGCCGATCGTGTCGGACGGCTCCAC
>DASSGL010000097.1:0-7478 GCA_035693525.1 Gaiellaceae bacterium
CGCGCGCCGACTTCGGCTCTCGCGTCCTCGCGCAGGTGAACCTCGCGAGCCTCGGCCCGAATTCTCCCGGTGACGGGTACGGCCACGGCACGTTCGTCGCCGGCATCGCCGCGGACGGAGCGTCCGGGTACTCCGGCACGACCCCGAACGCAAACCTGCTCTCGATCGACGTCATGAACGACCAGGGGCAGGGGACGGTCTCGGATGTGGTTCGTGCGTGCGACTGGATCCTCGCGAACAAGGCGAAGTACAACATCCAGGTCGCGAACTTCTCGCTGCACTCGGTAAGCAAGGCGAGCGTGATGTTCGACCCCCTCGACCAGGCGGTCGAGAAGCTGTGGCTCAACGGCATCGTCGTCGTGGCGGCCGCCGGGAACTACGGCACCGACCCGGCTCCGAGCGGCGTGCTCTTCGCGCCGGGCAACGACCCGTTCGTGATCACCGTCGGCGCATTGGACGTCGGGAACGGCAACGGTGCGGGTGACGACTCGCTCGCGCCCTGGTCGGCGTACGGGTACACGCCTGACGGCTTCTGGAAGCCGGAGATCAGCGCTCCCGGCCGGTACATGGTCGGGCCGGTGCCTGCGACGGCAACGCTTCCGCTCTCGCGGCCGGACAAGGTGACTGCTCCGGGCTACATGCAGCTCAGCGGGACGTCGTTCGCGGCGCCGGTGGTCGCCGGCGCGGCGGCTGCGCTCATGGCGCAGAACCCGACATGGACTCCCGATCAGGTGAAGGGCGCATTGATGGTCTCGGCGATCAAGGAGCCGATCGCGGGCAGGGCAGGAGGCGTCGGAGGCGTGAACGTCCAGGCGGCTCGCACCCTGCAGGCGACTCCGCCGAACCCGAACGCTTCGCTCAACCGGTACGTCACGACGGCGTCGGACGGGACGAAGGTGTTCAACGCAGCGGCCTGGCAGGCGGCAGCTCTCGCCAGCCCTGCGTGGGACGCCGCTGCCTGGTCTGACGCAGCATGGTCGTCCGCGGCGTGGTCGAGCGTCGCCTGGAGCGACGCAGCATGGGCCGATGCAGCGTGGGCCTCCGCCGCATGGGGCTCTGTCGCATGGAGCGATGCCGCTTGGTCGGACGTCGCGTGGAGCGACGTTGCGTGGGCCGACAGCCTCGTGCAGTAACGGCCGGCCGCGTTTCACCCTCGCGAAGGCGAGCCCCGGAAAAGGGCTCGTCTTCGCGCTCAGGGCGAATCCACCGAACGGGTGACGCTCCCCTCCCGGAGCAGGCCGACAATCAGCCCATGGCTCTGCGGCCGCGAGCTTCCCTGCGGTGAACACCATCTCCGAGTCGGTTCCGGGGCCGATCGCGCACGACCCGCCGCCGGACTCGCACGCTGTCCGCGGGGGAGGCCTCCCGCGTGCGGCTCGCGTCTACCTCGCGGTGCTCGGCTTTCTGACGCTCGTCGCCGCGGGGGACTTCTACGTGCAAGCGGCGGACATCCGGCATGGGTGGCCGACGTTCATCGTGCTGGCGGCCGCCGCGACCGTCGCGCACACCTTTCCCGTCAAGTCGCCGAGGCACCAGATGTACCACACCTCGGTGGTGTTTCTCATCGCCGCAGCCTTGCTGCTTCCTCCCGAGCTGATCGTGCTCATCCCGCTCGTGCAGACCGTGCCCGAGTGGTTGAAGGAGCGGTACCCGTGGCCCATCCAGGGCTTCAACATCTCGAACTACACGCTCGACACGCTCGCTGCGTGGGGGGTCGCCCGTCTGATCGACGAGCACGGCGCGGGCGTCGTCGCGAATCCCGACGCGCGGTTCGCACTCGCCGGCCTTGGGGCTGCTGTCGCGTTCGTGGCCGTCAATCACATGCTCGTGGCGATCATCCTGAAGCTCGGCCGTGGGCACAGCTTTCGCGAAAGCGGCCTCTTCAGCGTCGAAGCCGTGTCGGTCGACGCGACCCTCACGATCCTGGGCGTCTCGCTCGCCGCGTTCTGGAGCTCGAACCCATGGCTCATCTTCGCGGCTCTCACGCCGCTCGTCGTCGTACACCGCTCGTTGAGCGTCCCGCAGCTGCAGGCGGAGGCGCGCGTCGACCCGAAGACCGGCCTGTACAACGCGCGGTACTTCGCCTCGACGCTCGCGACCGAGATCGCCCGCGCTGCCCGGTTCGAGCGTCCCATGTCGCTGATCATGGTCGACCTCGATCTCCTGCGCGACATCAACAACAGCTACGGCCACCTCGCCGGCGACGCGGTCCTCAAGGGCATCGCCGAGATCTTCCGTTCGGAGCTTCGCCATTACGACGTGCCCGCGCGCTTCGGCGGTGAGGAGATCTCGATCCTCTTGCCGGAGACGCCGCCGGAAAAGGCGATGGAGATCGCCGAGCGCATCCGCCGCGCCGTCGCGGAGCGCGAGTTCGACGTCGAGACCGCCGCCGAGCCCATCCACGCGACTGTCTCCGTCGGCGTCGCAGGCTTCCCGAGGGACGGGGCCGACGCGAACGAGCTCATCCACCAGGCCGACCTCGCCGTCTATCGCGGGAAGCTGCAAGGACGGAACCGCGTCGTCGGTGCCAGCGCAGAGCCCCTCTTCCTCGCAGCCGAGCGAAGCGAGAAGCTTCGAGCCGTCCGCGAGGAGGGGGAGCACATCGCGCCGCTGCCGGCTGCCGAGCCGATCGAGCAGGCCGAGGAGCGGCGCGCCTCGCCGAAGCCGCGCACGCTCCACGGCCCGACCTTCTTCCAGCTTTCCGCCCGGCTCGCGCTCGTCGTCGCCTCCGTGAGCATCGTCGGCATCGCCGCCGGCGCTGCAGGGCTCATCTGGGGCCATAGCACGGACTACGTCGGGCTGCTCGCCGTGATCGGGCTCGTCGGCGCGGGCCAAGCGCTCTCGTTCGAGCTGGCCGAGGTCGAGGGCTCGCTGTCCGTGAGCGTCGTCGGCTCGCTGGCCGGCGCGGCGCTCTTCGACTACCGGGCGGCGCTGCCGCTCGCGATCACGATCGCCGTCGTCGACTGGAGCGCCCGACGCAACTCGCTGCACACAGTGGTCTACAACATCGGCACGATGGCGCTCTCGTCGCTCTCCGCGGCGGCCGTCTTCTCGATGTGGTCGGGCGACGGGAACATCGGGCGCCTCGCGATCGCCGCGCTCGGGCTTGCCGGCGGCGCCCTCTACTTCCTCGTCAACATGGGACTCCTGAGCTTCGCGTCCGGCGTCGAAGGGCACGAGTCGCCGTGGGCCGTCTTCCACGAGCGGTTCGCGTGGCTCCTTCCGCACTACGTGGTCTACGGCTTCATCGGTGCCGTGATGGGGATCGGCTACACCGCGGTCGGGCTCTACGGCCTGGCCGTCTTCGCGGTGCCCCTCTTGCTGATGCGGAAGACGCAAGGGGCCTACCTGAAGCACACGCAGCGCTCCGCGCACAAGCTGCGCGAGGCAGCCGACACGATCCAGTCGGTGAACGTGTCGCTCGAGCACGCCAACAAGGCGCTCCGCGAGCGCTCGACGGCGGCGATGGAGTCGCTCTCGGCAACGGTCGACGCGCGCGACTCGTACACGGCGGGCCATTCGCGACGCGTCCAGCAGCTCTCGCTCGCAATCGGACGGGAGCTCGGTCTGTCGCAGCCGGAGCTCGACCTACTCGGCCATGCCGCGCTCTTCCACGACATCGGCAAGCTCGCGATCCCCGACTCGATCCTGCTGAAGCCCGCGAGCCTCACCCCCGAGGAATGGGTGCTGATGCAGCGCCACGCGGAGGAGGGGGCACGCATCATCGACCGGCTCGGCTTCCTCCAGGACGCCGTGCCGGCCATCCGCCACCACCACGAGCGCTTCGACGGCACCGGATACCCCGACCGGATCCGCGGCGAGGAGATTCCCCTCGGCGCGCGGATCATCCACGTCGCCGACGCTCTCGACTCGATGCTCACGACGCGGATCTATCGAGCCGCGCGCCCGGTGGAGGAGGCGCTCGCCGAGGTGAAGGAAAACGCCGGCACGCAGTTCTGCCCGCGCTGCGTCGCGGCGCTCGCGCAGGTCCTGCCGCTCGACGCCGACGTCGCCGAGCTCGCAGGCACCGGGCCGAGGCTCGTCAAGGCCTCGTAGGAGACGTCTGCACGGGGCCGTCTTGAACGGGCCGACTTGCGCGTTTCTCAACCTGCTCTACCATTATTGTCATGCCCCAGAAGGCCCGTTTCCGGGCGGTTGCTGCGATCGACCCCGAAAGGCTCGCGGAGTTCCAGGCCGGGATTCGCAAGCGCTACTCCGACGAGCAGATCGTCGGCGAGCTGATCGCCTGCGCCGAGCGGCTCGGCCGCTCGCCGACGATGCGCGAGTTCGCGGCGGACGCGGCGACGACGGCCCATCCGCAGACGGTGATCGAGCATTTCGGCTCCTGGAACGCCGCCAAGCGCGCCGCCGGCCTCGTGCCGCGCCGGTTCGCGACGAGGGAGGAGCTGCTGGGGCTGCTGCGCGAGCTGGGGGAGGAGCTGGGTCGCCCGCCGACTGCGCGCGACATCGACGAGCACAAGGGCCGCATGCCCTCCAAGTCGCTCTACTGGCACACGTTCGGCTCGCTGACCACCGCGTTGCGGCAGGCGGGCTTCGACGTGCCCGTGGGCGAGGAGCGGCTCGAGCGCGCGGTGGAGCAGGGAGCGCGGCTCGCGCGAGAGCTGCGCCGCCTGCCGAAGTTCGCAGACTGGGCCGAGGCGCGCCGCTCCGACGACACGCTCCTCACGGAGTGGCAGGTCTACCGGATGCTCGACGCGCGCCGCGGTGCGTGGTCGACGTTCCAGTTCCTCGTGCGCGAGCGCCTCGAGGAGCAGGGCGTCCGCGTCTCGAGCGACGGACGCGTCTTCAAGCGCTAGACGCCTCTTACGACGCGAGCGCCGCGAGCGCCGCCAGGCAGGAGACGCCCTCCTGCGGCGCGCGCACGGCCGGGAGCGCGACCGGATCGCGATACTCGGCGTCGGCGGCAAAGTGCTGCGAGCGGACGACGCGTCCGTCGCGGAGCTCGAGGAACGTGCCCTCGGCCACCTCGCGCTTACGCAGCTTGACGCGGAGGTAGCGCTCGACCACCTCGAGGGCCACGCGGGTCGACGCGAAGAAGATCTCGTTCTTCCCGCCGCCGATCCAGAGCGGCCGGCCGGCGCCGCGCGCTGCGAACACCGTGCGCGGGACGCGCGAGTCGAGCCAGGCTGCGGCCAGAGACCCGTGTAGCTCCTCGAGCGTCTGCGGGTCGTTCTCGGAGTGGGCGGCCAGGCAGAAGATCGCTTCGGAGTCGACCGTCATCCGAGGCTCCGAGCGTGCGCAGCTCCAGGGAGCCAAGAGCTCGTCGTCGTTCAGGATGATTCCGTTGTGGATGCCGACCACCGGGCCGTGGCGGACGGGATGGTTGTTGGCGGGGATCGACGGGTGCCCCTTTGTGTAGTCGCGGACGTGCACCAGGACCTCCGTCGCCTCCGGTGGCACCGAGACCCGCTCGAGCAACGTGCTCGCCGGCGTCCGCTGCTTCGTCACCACCGGGTAGTCCCCGGGGAGGCGGTGGGCATAGCCGACGGCATCCGCGCCGCGCTCGGCGATTCCGGCCAGGAGCGACTGCGCCGCCAGCGTCCGATCGATCGCGCTGCGCGAGGAAAGGCTGTATCCAGCAATGCCGCACATCGTTCGAAACCCCGACCCCGGAGTAGACCTCGACACCTTCGACGAGGGGCTTGAGCCCAAGTTAGCGATTCATTGTTAGCGATTCATTGGGCGGTTCCCGCGTGAGCTATCAAGCAATGCGCGGCCCCGGCCGATAGACGGGTCGATGGAGCAGCGGCCGCTCCCAGACCCAGCCTTCACGGCTTCCGAGAACGCCGAACCGCACCTGGAGCTCGTCCCGGTGCTCGACGATCCGGAGACCGTGGAGCTCGACGCGACCGACGAGGCCGCGGACGAGGCTGCGGAGCCCGCCGACGCTCCCGAGGCCGACGAGCTCGAGGCGCGCGAGAGCGCCGTCCAGGCACAGGATCCGCTCAAGCTCTACGTGCGCTCGATCGGCGGCGGTCCGTTGCTGACGCGCAGCGAGGAGCGCGAGCTCGCACGGCGGAAGGACGCGGGCGACGAGGCGGCGAAGCGCCGCCTGATCGAGGCGAATCTCCGGCTCGTGATGTCGATCACGCGCAACTACACGAAGGCAGGCGTGCCGCTCCTCGACCTGATCCAGGAAGGCAACCTCGGACTCATCCGCGCCGTCGAGAAGTTCGACTACCGGATGGGGTACAAGCTCTCGACCTACGCGACCTGGTGGATCCGGCAGTCGGTGACCCGGGCCCTCGCGGATCAGGGACGGACGATCCGGCTGCCCGTCCACGTCGCCGACCAGGTCCGCCGGCTCCTGCGCTCGCGCAGGCAGCACGCGCAGAAGTTGAACCGGGAGCCGACGCTCGCCGAGCTCACGGCGGAGTCCGGACTGCCGGAGTCGAAGATCCGGGACCTCCTGAGCCTCGTGGAGGACCCGGTGAGCCTCGAGACGCCGGTCGGCGACGGCGAGTCGATCTACGGCGACCTCATCGAGGACGTCAACTCGGACGCGCCCGACGAGATGAGCGCGCTGCAGTCCCGCTCGGTCGAGCTCGCGGACGCACTCGCGCGGCTCAACCCGCGCATGCGCCGCGTGCTCGCGCTTCGCTTCGGCCTCGACGGCGAGCAGCCGCAGACGCTCGAAGAGGTCGGCGCCGGCCTCGGCATCACCCGCGAGCGTGTGCGCCAGCTCGAGTCCCGCGCGTTGCGCGAGCTGCGGATCGCAGCACCGGATCTCGAGCTCTACCTGCGCGCCGAATAGGCGTCGCGCCGGTGCGGCGGCTCAGGCCGAAGCCATCATCTGCATCTCGCGCAGCCCGGCGAGGCGGCGCAGGCTCTCGAGCTCGATCTGGCGCACGCGCTCGCGGGTGAGCCCGAGCCGTCTGCCGATCTCCTCGAGCGTCTTCGGCTCCTCGTCCACGAGCCCGTAGCGCAGCACGAGCACTTGCCGTTCGCGGTCGGGCAGCGCCTTGAGCGCGACCGCGAGCGCCTGGCTGCGGAGCGAGACTTCGACGCGCTCCTCGGGCAGCGGCTCGTCGCCGGCGACGAAATCGCCGAAGACGGCATCCTCCTGGTCGCCGACCGGCTGGTCGAGGCTCGCGGACGCGCGTGCCGCGGCCTTCACCTCGCGAGCCTGCTCGATCGGGAGCGACGCCTCGATCGCAATCTCCTCGAGCGTCGGCTCGCGGCCGAGCTCCATCCAGAGCGTCCGCTCGGCGCGGTTCATCTTCTGCATCCGCTCGACGATGTGGACGGGCATCCGGATCGTCCGGGCCTTGTCGGCGAGCGCGCGCGCAACGGCCTGGCGGATCCACCAGGTCGCATACGTCGAGAACTTGTAGCCGCGGCGCCAGTCGAACTTCTCGACCGCGCGGATCAGGCCGAGCGTTCCTTCCTGGATCAGGTCGAGGAACGGCAGGCCCTGATTCCGGTAGTTCTTCGCGATCGAGACGACGAGCCGCAGG
>DASSGL010000098.1:0-3933 GCA_035693525.1 Gaiellaceae bacterium
GACGGTAGGGGAGCCGCACCGCCGCGTCGTCGTCCCCTAGGAGACTCTTCGCCGTACTCCCCGCGGCGCATGCACGCCGACCGAGGCGGACGCACCGCTTCGCAAGCGATCTCGTGCGCGGTTTCCACGACGCCGGACGACGAGCTCGAGGCAGCGGTCGCAGAGGCCGGGCTCGAGGCGCACCGGCGCGGCGAGCTCGGACGTGCGCAGCTCGCGGAGCGCCTGGTGCGCCTCGATCCAGCTCGAGCCGTGACGGACACGAAGGCACAGCGAGCATGCGACGACGCTCGCCGACGCGGAAGGGGCGTCGCGGTCGTGCTCGTCCATAACGGGCGTTTCCAGGTCGGTCATCGTGCTCGCATTGTCCTGACGCGAAGGGCACGTGTCGTCGGCTGCCCGGCGTCACTCGTCTGTCGCCGGAGAGAAGTAGTGAGAACGCCGTGCTACCCCGCGCGGCGGACGCGCTGCAGGCGAATGGCCGCCGTCGCGGCACCCGCATCAACGAGGCCCCAGCCGTAGTGCTCGTCGTAACCGGTCGGGCCGAGGTCTCGCGCAGTCCGCTCGATGCGCGCGATGAGCTGCGCCGGCGTCGGGTTCGGGCCCAGGACACCGGCGGCGATCACGAGTGCCGCGGTCGCGGTGACCTCCGGCGCAGCCATAGAGGTACCGATGTACGGATTCGAGATCCCGAACTGATCCGGGCGGTGCTCGAACCCGACCTGATAGATCGGACGACCGACACGGCCGTCCTCGCAGTACGGATCGCCGGGAAGCGGCGCGTCGGCACCGCCGCCCGGTGCGACGACGTCGAGATCGGGACCGAAGTTCGAATACTGCGCCGCGCAGCCGAACTCGGTCGTGGCGCCGACTGCCAGGACGTCGTTCGAACGCGCGGGATAGTCGACCGCGCCGGCCGCTTCGTTGCCGGCGGCTGCGACGACGAGGCTTCCATGCTGCTTTGCATACGCAAGCGCGCTCAGGAGCGGGCCGATTCGTGACGAGTCGACGTCGGGCGTGAAGTTGAGACTGAGATTGATCACCTTCGCGCCGTGGTCGACTGCGAACATGATGCCGCGGGCGATCGTCGTCGCGTCGCCGTTGCCGGACGCGTCGAGGACGCGGACCGGCATGATCCGCGCGCCGTACGCGAGGCCGGTCAGCCCGTAGCCGTTGTTCGTCGCCTCGGCGATCGTCGCCGCAACGTGGGTGCCGTGGCCGTTCTCGTCGATCGGATCCGGATCGTCGTCGACGAAGTCCCAACCCGGGACGAACGTGGTCGCAGCCATGTCCGGTGAGGCGCCGTACGGCCCGAGGTCGGCATACGCAACGCCTGTGTCGAGGACCGCGATGGTGACGCCGGCGCCGCCCGGAGCGCCGGCGGCGTTCGCGTTCGCCCACGCGCGCGGCGCGTCGACCCCGTTCGGCCCGGCGAAGTTCCACTGCAGCGCAGCCCAGCCGCCGGCCGTTCCGTCGGCCGAGTCGTCCGGGACGAACGAGCCTGATGCGCGCGCCGCCGGCTTCGAGCGGGCCCGCCGGTGCACTGCGGCCTTCGGCTTCGCCGGGGGGTCGTCGCACGTTGCGCTGTCGGGGCACATGAGGACGACGCGCAGGTTCGGGACGCCGCCGTGCCAGCGCAGATCGAGAAGGATCGAGGCCGCATCGTTGGCATACGAGAGCTCGCGGATCTTCCGGTCCGTGTTGACCCGGTGCACCAGGACGTAGCGTCCGTCCGAGAGGCCGTCGAGCGGTAGGTCCTGCCCCTCGAGAAAGGCCGCGTAGCTGTCGCCGTACCCGACCGAGATGCCCTCCTCGATCGAGAGCAGGCTCGGGTCGCCGAGCCCGCAGCGCCCGAGCCACGAGGGCTTCGGCGCCCGATTCGGGACCGGCGCGGTCGTCACCTCGTAGCGGTCGCCGAGGCAGAAGCCCGTCTTGTGATCGCGTTCGACCGCGGTCGAGGCCCGCGCGCGGCGCAGCTCGTAGATCTGGTAGCGGTCGAAGCCGAGGTAGTGCCAGTGCTGGTGGTCGGGGTTGACCACGTACCTCATCGAGCCGATGCCCGGTACGAGCGACTCCGATCCGTCGGAGCGCTCGATCGCCTGGTCGGCCGTCATCGTCGGCGTCTGTCCGTCGTCGCGATGGCCGCGGATCACCAGAGGCCCGTTCCCGACGTTCCGCACCGCGGAGCGGAAGCCGAGCGAGTAGCGGGGAGCGGTCGCAGGCCCGCTGCGAGTCACGGTGAGGTCGCTCGGGAGCTCCTGCTCGAGATCCGGAAGAAGCTCCGCCGGAGCCGGCGCTTGACCGGCCGGTCGCGCACCGGCCCCGGCGACGGAGACGACGACCGTGAGAGCGAGGACGACGACCCCGAGGACGAGGCCGAGCATGCGTGCGCGGTGCGCGGACATCGGGTCGGACGGTACGTCCGTGCGCCGGCTCCGTCGGACACCGGCAGCCCGAATGGTGAGCGCGAGGTTCCCGAAGTGCGGCGGTGGGCCGCCCTACGTTGGCGCACACACCCCCTTACGAAAGGAGACTCATGAAGTTCCTCGTTCCCGTGGCGCTCGTCGCGCTCTCGCTGGCGGTCACGGCAGGTTCCGCCTTCGCAGGCGGAGACGCAGGCCCTCCGCTCTATCCGTCCGCCGTCAACGTCCAGCTCGTTCGCACCGAGGCGCTGCTGCAGAAGGCGACCGATTACCAGGACGAGGGCGACGCCGCCAAGGCAGTCGCCGCCTTGACTGCGACCCGCTCTCATCTGAAGAAGGCGTGGACTGCGGCCAAGTACATCATCGAACACGCGCCTCCGCCCGTCGCCGCCGACGGTGGGGTCGCGATCCGGGTGAAGGTGCCCGCGAAGCCGAAGGTCGTCCCGAAGGCGAAGGCGCACACGAGCGGTGGGGCCGTAGCCGGCGCCTCGCCTTTCGCAGACCAGTACACGACCGCCCTGGGCGTGCTGAACCTCCAGCACGACGTGGCGACGACGGCGCTCGGAATGCTCGACACGGCGAGCGGACCGCTGCTCAGCTCCGTGAGCACGAGCCTCTTCTACGCGTTGAACGCCCGCGACACGGCGATCGCCTACATCAAGAAGATCCAGCCGCCTCCGGTCGCCGCCGACGGCGGCGTGCCCGCCCACTCGAGCGGCGGTGCGGTCGCAGGCAGCTGGGCGACCGTGATGCCCGGCGTGGCGCCGTACATCGACGACGAGGTCCAGCAGATCGAGGCGTTGCGCGCCTCGACCAATCTGTCGCCGGGGCGCACGACCGTCCTGAGCAAGGCGGAGCTCCAGGACATCGACACCGGCAAGACGATCACGCAGACGTGGCCGCCGGTCGTCGGAGGCTGATCGTCCGACCTGACTGGAGCGGTCGCCGCGGCGACCGCTTCGGTCAGGCCGCGATGTCGCGGGACCGGCGGAGCTGGAACGCGGCCGTGAACCGCGGCGTCTCGTCGCGTGATCGGAGCGCTTCGCCGTTGCACCGCTCGTACTCGTCCCGGGCGGCGACCACCTCGTCGAAGTGCTTCTCGGTCCACTCGTAGAGCGCGAAGAGCGGCCCGGTGAGCGAGCGCCCGAGCGGGGTCAGAGAGTACTCGACGCGCGGCGGAACCTCAGCGAAGACTCTGCGGTTCACGAGACCGTCGCGCTCCAGCGACTTCAACGCCTCGCTCAGCGCCTTCTTCGAGACGAGCAGATGATCGTGCAGCCGTGCGGGACGGCGCACTCGTGCGGCGAGCAGGTACAGAAGCTCGACCTTCCACTTGGCCGAGACGAGGCTCACTGCGGCTGCAGTCGCGGCCATCATCTCGCGGTCGCTCGCGGAGGCAGAGTCGATCGACTCGTCGTCGTCCCGGATCGGGTGCGCCAGATGCATCGATCGACAGGATCGCCCGTACGCCTACGGGTGTCGTCCTGCCCGAGGCGTCTTTTTCGACTACGCC
>DASSGL010000099.1:0-9458 GCA_035693525.1 Gaiellaceae bacterium
CGCGGAAGGCGATGCCGTGCGAGTCCTCGGACGCGTCGAGCGGTTCCGCGACGCGCTGCAGCTCGACGTGCGGACGCTCGAGCCGGCCGCCGACGTGGACCCGGCGTCGATGGCGCCGGCTTTGCGTCGCGACGCCGACGAGCTCGAGGGGTTTCTCGAGTTCCTCGTCGCCGAGCTCTCGCACCGCGGGCTGCACGCGGCCGTCGAGCGGACGCTCGACAGCGAGACCTGCTCCGCCATGCGTGCTCTCCCGGCGACCGCCGACGGCCACCATTCATATGCCGGCGGCTTGCTCGAGCACACGGTCGGTGTCGCGACGCTCTGCCGGGAGACGGCACAGCTGCACCAGCGCCTCCGCCACGACCTGCTGCTCGCCGCCGCGCTCGTGCACGACGTCGGACGCGTGCGCGAGCTCGGACGGGGTCCCGTGTTCCGCCAGACGGACGAGGGCCGTCTGCTGGGACACGTGCACCTCGGGCTGAGGCTGATCGAGGAGCGCAGCGAGGAGCTCGATATGGGCGTACGAACGGAGCTCTTGCACGCGGTGGCGTGCCACCACGACGTGCGGGCGGCGCGGACCGCGGAAGCGGCCGTCCTGTACCACGCGAACCAACTCGACGCGGTCGCCGCGACTCGGCCAGTCGCCGAGTGAGTGTCCTCCTGGCGCTTGCCGCGAGCCTCACGTGGGGCTTCGGCGACTTCGCCGCGGGCGTCTGCACGCGCCGGCTGCCGTTGTTCGTCGTCGCCATGTTCGCGCAGGTCACGGGGCTTGCCGTTGCCGGCATCGTCATCGCTGCGACGGGCGAATCGCCGCCGTCGGCGGCACAGGCAGGCTGGGCGGCATTCGCCGGCGTCTTGGGCGTCGTCGGCATCGCGGCGTTCTACCGGGCGCTCGCCGTGGGCTCGATGGGGATCGTCGGCCCGGTCACCGCGACCGCGGCGATCGTCCCGCTCGCGTACGGCCTCGCGCGCGGCGAGCGGCCCTCGCTCGTGCAAGGCGTGGGCGTCGGGCTTGCGGTCGTCGGCGTCGTCACCGCGTCGCTCGAGCGCTCGCCGGAGCACGGGGAAGCGTCGCGCCGCTTCGGCGCCGGCGTCGGGCTCGCGGTCTTCGCCGCGCTGTCGTTCGGCTTCGCACTGATCGGGCTGAGTCGTGCGGCGGCCGGCGGAACGGGCTGGGCCGTCTTCACCATGCGCGCGGTCGCGATCCCCCTCGTCGTCGCAGCGGCCTTCGCGCTCGGCCCGCGGCTGCCGCAGTCCGGCCGCGTCTGGCTGCTCCTCCTCTTCGTCGGCATCGGCGACACGGCAGCGACGCTCATGTACGCGGCGGCCACGACGCGCGCCCTCCTCAGCGTCGTCGCCGTGCTGTCGTCGCTCTACCCGATCGTGCTCGTCGTGCTCGCGCGGGTGTTTCTCGCCGAGCGGATCGCGCGTGCCCAGCTTGCGGGCGTCGCCGTCGCGCTCAGCGGCGTCGCCCTCGTGAGCGCGGGTTAACTGCGCAAGCCTGCCTCCTCGTGGTCGAGCTGGCGCTCGATGCGGCGCGCCGTCGAGAAGCCGACCGCGCCTTCGCGCTCGCGCCGTCGCAGCTCCTCCCGTTCGGCGGCGAGAAGCTCACGGCGGAGGCTCTGGTATCGCTCCGTGCCGAGCCCGTTGCCGTCGCGTCGCGCCTCGAGCCGGCCGATGCGACTCTCGTAGAGCTGGCGCAGCGACGCAACGAGCTCGGGAGGGTACGGCTCCCGCGCGGCCAGCTCGTCGAGTCGGAGGAGCGCCGCCTCCGCGACCGCCCGGCGCGCCTCGAGCTCGGCTTCGCTCAGGCCGACGGGCCCGAAGCCGAGCCGCTCGAGGAGCCACGGCAGCGGGATCCCGAGCACGACGAGCGTCGCGAGGATGGTCGTGAAGGTCAGGAAGAGGACCTCGTCGCGATGGGCGACGGTCGCCGGGATCGAGAGTGCCGCCGCGAGGGAGAGCGCGCCGCGCATGCCGCTCCAGCCGAGCACGAGGCGGTCGCGCCACGGATCGATCTCGGCCCAGTCGCGGCTGCGCCCGAACATGGCGACGAGGTGCGGCACGGTGAACATCCAGAGCATCCGTACGACCACGACGACGCCGAACACGAGCAGCGCGTCGCGCGCCAGCGTCCAGCCGGAGATGTTTCCGAGCTCGCCGACGACCACGCGGAACTGCGTCCCGAGCAGGACGAAGAGGACTGAGCTGAGAACGAACGTGAGGATGTCCCAGAAGATCACCGACTGGATCCGCACCTCCGGCCGGAAGATCCCGTCGGAGCGCCAGCCGAGGTACACGCCGCACGCAACGGTCGCAAGGATCCCGGAGACGTGCATGAGCTCGGCTGGGATGTACGCGACGTACGGCGTGAGGAGCGAGATCGGAATCTCGATGTGCGCGTCGTGAACATGACGGCGTAGCCGTTCGACGACGAAGGCGACCGCGACCCCGAATGCGATGCCGCCCGCCGAGAGCTGCAGGAACCTGAGCACGCCGTCGCCCGCGGAGAACGAGCCTCGCTCGGCCGCCGTGAGCGCGATCGAGAACGCGACGAGGCCGATGCCGTCGTTGACGAGGCTCTCCGCCTCGAGGATCGTGCGGAGCTTCTCGGGAGCCGAGGTCGAGCCGATGACGGTGGTCGCGCTGACCGGATCGGTGGGCCCGAGCACCGCCCCGAGCAGGAATGCGGCGCTCGCCCCGAGCCCGGCGACGGCCGCCCACGCGACTCCGGCGACCGCGAAGAGCGTCGCAGCGGTCAAGCCGACCGCGAGCAGGAGGATCGAGAGCCAGTTCTCGCGCACCTCGCGCGGCGCGGTGAGGAACGCGGCCGAGTAGAGGAGCGGGGGCAGGAAGCCGAAGAAGACGACGTCCGGGGGAAGGTTGATCTCCTCGATGCCGGGCACGACGCCGACGACGAGGCCCGCGAGGATGAGGTAGCACGGCGCGGGGACGCGCGTCCGGCGCGCGAGCGCCGCGCTCAGGATGACGGCGGCGGCGAGTGCGAGCCCGACGAGCAGCGGGCGACTGAGGCCCGAGGCGACGAGGGTCATCCCCCCAGAGTCTGACGAAGCCTCTGCACGGCCTCGGGCACGAGCCGGTAGTACGCCCACGTCCCGCGGCGGCTCGACTCGACGAGGCCGGCCTCCCGCAGCACCTTCAGGTGATGCGAGATCGTGGGCTGCGAGAGCTCGAAGGCACCGGTCAGGTCGCAGACGCAGCACTCGTCGGCGGCGGCGAGCCGGTTGACGATCGCGACCCGAGTCGGGTCGGCGAGCGCCTTGAAGCGCGCGGCGAGCTCGCTGCTCTCAGCCGTCCCGAGCGGTTGTGTCTCGGGGCCGCAGCACACCACGGGCAGCGTCGCGATGGTCTTCATCGATGAATCTCAATATAGTCCATCGAAACTCATCGATGAAGGGAGGCGAGCGTGAGCGACACCTGCGTGCCCGGCGGCGACTGCTGCAGCGGCGACGACTGCTGCTGAGGCCCGAGAAGGCGGTGCCGGGTCACGGCCTTCGGCCCGGCACCGCTTCGCAGGACCGCGTCAGACGTTGAAGCGGATGTTCAGCACGTCGCCGTCCTGGACGACGTACGTCTTTCCCTCGAGCCGCTGCTTGCCGGCGCGCGAGGCCTCCGTGTGGGAGCCGGCGGCGACGAGGTCGTCCCAGCGCACCACCTCGCAGCGGATGAAGCCGCGCGCGATGTCGGTGTGGATCGTCGCGGCCGCGTCGAGCGCGGTCCGACCACGGCGGAGCGTCCATGCGCGGGTCTCCTTCTCGCCCGCGGTGAAGAACGTGATCAGGTCGAGCGTCTCGGCCAGCCGGCGCACGACCTCGCCGAGCGCGGAAGCGGCGCCCTCACCGCGGAACTCGGCCGCTTCCTCCGGCGGAAGCTCGGCGAGCTCCGACTCGAGCTTCAGGTCGATCCCGCCGGGGCCGTTCTCGATCGCGATCAGCGGCTTCGTCGTCAGCGGGTCGAGCTCCGAGGGGAGCTCCTCGTGCCAGTCGGAGAGCGTCTTCCCCGAGTCGAGGTGCGCGAGCAGCCGCTCGAGGTCCGCGACCTCACGCTTCAGCTTCGGATCGCCGGACTTGGCCTGCTTCGCAACTCGTTCCAGCCGCTTCTCGACATGATCTCGGTCGGCCACGAGGAGCTCGAGCCGCAGCGTCTCGAGATCGTCGGCCGGCGTGTGCGTGCCCGAGAAGCCGTCGAGCACGACGAGGAGCGCGTCGACCTGGCGCAGGCTGCCGAGCAGCGCGGGCCCCGCGGCGCCGATGGTGCCGCGACCTTCCGGCGGGGCGCCGGCGGATTGGCCGCCGGCGCTTCCAGCCCGCCCGCGAACCTCGACCACCCGGACGGCCGCGGGCGTGACCTTTCGTGCGTCAACGACGTCAGCGAGCTGCTGCAGTCGCGGGTCCGGAATCGCCGCCATGCCGACCTCGCCGCTCGCCCGAGCGCCGGTGAGCGCCTCGAACAGCATCGACTTGCCGGAGCTCGGCAGCCCGACGATCCCGACCTCGAGCGCCACTACTTGGGCGAGATCTGCTTTTGCAGCGATCCGAGCGCGCGGTGCTGCAGCGACTTGATCGCGCCCTCGGTCTTGCCGAGGATCTTCGCGACGTCGGCGTTCTGGAAGTTGAACACGAACTTCAGCGTCAACACCTGCTGCTGCTCCGGCGAGAGGTTCTCGATGAGCTGCAGCATCGACTGCCGCCCGATCGACTGCATTGCGGCGAGCTCCGCGGACGGCTCCTCGGAGCCGTGCGGCTCGGGCACCTCCTCCTCCGGCTGCCAGCGGCGGCGCGAACGGAAGTGATCCATCGCGAGGTTGTGCGCGATCCGAAAGAGCCAGGCCGAGAACGGAGCCGACTGCCACCGGAAGCGCCCGATCGACTCGAGCATCTTCAAGAACGTCTGGGTCGTCAGGTCCTCGGCGTCGTGCCTCGAGCCGACGCTCACGTGCAGGTAGCTGTAGATCCGGTCGAAATGGATCAGATACAGCTCCTCGAGCGCCGCCCGGTCGCCCTGCTGGGCCCGATCGACGAGCTTGCGGACGTTCTCCGTCGATTCGCGCGCGGGCTTCTCGCCTGTCTCGGGCACGCCGTCGGTCTTCCCCGACTCAGCCCGCGGCGAACCCGACGCGGCTCGCGCGGCTGAAGCGCCGGAAGTACGCGACACGAGGGACGACGACGTGGTAGGGGCCGTCCTCGGTCTGCAGCACGATCACCCGCGGGCCGTCCTCGTGCAGCGCGCGTTCGAGCTGGTCGGCCGAATCCGCATCGACGAATCCGCCGACCACCTGCCCGCCCTCGAACCCGACCTCGACGCGAACACGCTCGCCGTCAACCACGCGACACCACCTCCGAGAGAACGCCGTGAACCGAATCCGGATGCACGAAAGCGACTTCGAGCCCGAACATGCCGCGTCGCGGCGCGGTGTCTATCAGCTCGGCCCCCTCCCTCGCGAGCTCGTCGAGCGCGGCATCGACGTCGTCGACCTCGTACGCGACGTGGTGCATGCCGGGACCGCGCTTCGCGAGGAATCGGCCGACCGGGCTGTCGTCGCCGAGCGAGGCGAGCAGCTCCACCCGACCGTCGCCGACACGCATGGACGCCGCTTCGACCCCTTGCTCCTCGACCCGCTCGCGATGCTCGAGCCGCCCGCCCAGCAGCCGCTCGTACGTCGCAACCGCGGCGTCGAGGTCGTCGACCGCGACGCCGACGTGGTGAATGCCTCGTGCAACCATCTTCGGCGATGGTACTGTCGCGCACATGGTGCGGCGTCTGGTGATCGCACTGATCGCGGTCGCAGGGCTCGCCGGGGGCTGCGGCGGCGGGGAGAAGGACAACGGCGAGGCGGACAAGACGGCCGAGCAGGTCGTGGCCGACGCCAAGAGCGCCGCGATCGCCGCGAAGTCGGTCCACGTCGCGGGCGCGATCGTCGCGTCGGGCACCCCGCTGAGCCTCGACCTCGAGCTCGTCAAGGGCCGCGGAGGCACGGGCTCGATGGCGCAGTCGAACCTCCGCTTCGAGATCGTCCGCGTCGGCGACAGGGCATACATCAAGGGCGGCAAGGCCTTCCTCCGCGCGTTCGCCGGCCCGACCGGGGCGAAGCTCCTCCGCGGCAAGTGGCTCGAGGGCTCCGCGACGAGCGGCGACCTCGCCGCGCTCGAGCCGCTCACCGACATCAGCAAGCTCACCCGAGGAGCCCTCGACTCGCACGGAACGCTTCGCAACCGCGGCAGGACGGAGTATCGCGGCCAGAAGGTCGTCGCGATCAAGGACGTCACACGCGGGGGCACGCTGTACGTCGCCGCGACAGGGACGCCGTATCCGGTCGCCATCGTCGGTGGCACGCAGCGCGGCGAGATCCGCTTCGACAAGTGGAACGACTCCGCGACGGTCGAGGCGCCCGAGGGGGCCGTCGACCTGCAGAGCATCGGCCGTTAGGTCTTGGCAGCGACGACGCGCGGCACGCCGACCGAATCGGCCGCGCGCGACTCCGCCTCGACGTCGGCCAGGAGCTGGACGACCTCGTCACGGACGAGCGTCTCCTTCTCCAGCAGGGAGGCCGCCAGCCTGTCGAGCGGCACCCTGTGCTTCTGCAGCAGCCGCAGCGCCTCCTCGTAGGCCGCGTCGGTGAGCAGCGCCTGCTCGGAGTCGCGGAGGCGCTTCGTCTCCTCGGAGAGCGCGTAGTTGTCGGCACGGAGCGTCCGCGAAGAGACGCTGTCGGCCATGCCCCACTCGAAGACCATCGAGCGTGCGATCTCGGTGACCTTCTCGAGGTCGTTCGCTGCGCCGTTCGTGACGCGTCCGAAGACGACCTCCTCTGCCGCGCGGCCGGCGAGCGCCACGACCATCCGGTCGACGAGCTCCTCCTTCGTGTGCAGATACCGGTCCTCCTCGGGCAAGTAGAACGCGTAACCGAGCGCATCGCCGCGGGACACGATCGTGACCTTCTGCAGCTCCATCGCGGCACCCATGAGATGGGCCATCAGCGCGTGACCGCCCTCGTGGTAGGCGAGGATGCGCCGCTCCTTCTCGGTCAGCACCTTCTTCTGCTGAAGGCCCGCGACGACGCGCTCGAGTGCGGCGTCGAAGTCGGTCTGCACGAGATACGCGTCGCCGCGGCGGCCTGCGAAGATCGCGGCCTCGTTACAGATGTTCGCGAGCTCCGCGCCGGTCAGCCCGCTCGTTTGCCGGGCCGTCTGGCCGAGGTCGACGTCGTGCGCCAGCGGCTTGCCGCGCGTGTGCACCTGGAGGATCGCCGTGCGGCCCTTCAGGTCCGGCGGCGGCACCAGCATCTGCCGGTCGAAGCGGCCCGGGCGGAGGAGAGCCTGGTCGAGATCCTGGATGCGGTTGGAGGCGCCCATGACGACGACCTGCTCGGCGCCTTCGAAGCCGTCGAGCTCGACGAGCAGCTGGTTGAGCGTCTGGTCCTGCTCGCGGTTGAAGCCGTGACCCGTGCGCTGCGCGCCGACGGCGTCGAGCTCGTCGATGAAGACGATCGCGGGCGCGTGCTTGCGCGCCTCGGCGAAGAGCTTGCGGATACGCGCGGCGCCGAGACCCGCGAACATCTCGACGAACGAGGACGCGCTTGCGGAGTAGAAGTTCGCACCGGACTCGTGCGCGACGGCCTTCGCGAGCAGTGTCTTCCCGGTTCCGGGCGGGCCGTAGAGAAGGAGCCCCTTCGGCACCTTCGCGCCCAGGCGCTCGAAGCGCTTCGGCTCGCGCAGGAACTCGACCACCTCCATCAGCTCGGCGCGGACCTCCTCGACGCCGGCCACGTCGTCCCAGCTGACGCTCGACTTCGAGCCCGACTCCGTGTGCTGCGGCCGGACGCGCGGCATCATGCCGAGCGTCTTCCAGAGCAGGTACGCGGTGAGGACGAGGATGCCGAAGAAGGCCAGCGGGAGCCAGGTGGTCGCGAAGTCCGCCGCCTTTGTGAACCAGTCGCCCACCATCTCGCTCCTCATCGGCAGGGAGGGGAGGATCCCTTAGCCCAGCCCTCCCGCCTACCCTAACCGCCCGCGGAGGTCGCCTCCGTGACCGCTTCACTACTCTGGCACTGATGCACGAGCTTCCGCTACCGGCGCACTTCGACCCGAGCCGCGTCGGCGACGTCTGGCGGGTTCCCTACGAGGACCGCGCGCGCGAGGCTTCGGCGTGGGCGGACATGCACGGCATCGGCCCTGCGGCCGAGGACGCCTTTCGGCTCTGCTTGCTCGCCGTCGACGTCCAGAACACTTTCTGCATCCCCGACTTCGAGCTCTTCGTCGCCGGGCGCTCCGGCTCGGGCGCGGTCGACGACAGCCGTCGGCTGTGCGAGTGGGTCTACCGGAACCTCGGCAGCATCACGCAGATCTTTCCGAGCCTAGACACCCATCATGCGATGCAGGTGTTCCACGCAATCTGGCTGGTCGACGAGCAGGGCAACCATCCGGCGCCCTTCACGCTCGTCTCCGCCGACGACGTCGCGAGCGGCCGCTGGAAGGTGAACGCCTCGATCGCCTACGCGCTCGGGCTCGACCTCGACTACGCAGAGCGCCATCTGGCCTACTACACGCGACAGCTGGCCGAGGGCGGCAAGTACGACCTCACGATCTGGCCGTACCACGCCATGCTCGGCGGCATCGGCCACGCGCTCGTCTCCGCCGTCGAGGAAGCCGTCTTCTTCCACGGCATCGCCCGGTACAGCAGCCCCGACTTCCAGGTCAAGGGCGACAACGCACTCACCGAGCACTACTCGATGCTCGGCCCGGAGGTGACCCGAGGACCGGACGGCGACCTGCTCGAGGGGAGGAACACCGAGCTCATCGCCAAGCTGCGCACCTTCGACGTCGTGGTGGTCGCCGGTCAGGCGAAGAGTCATTGCCTTGCCTGGACGATCGACAACCTCTTGGAGGACGACGACCTACGTGAGGAGCTCGCCGAGCGCACCTACCTTCTCGAGGACTGCACGTCTCCGGTCGTCGTGCCCGGTATCGTCGACTACACCGACCAGGCGGACGCCGCCTTCGAGCGCTACGAGGCCGCGGGCATGCACGTCGTCCGCTCGACCGACCCGATCGAGCGCTGGCCCGGGCTGGCGCAGACGATGGCACGACGAACGGGTACCGAGCCGTGACGCTCGTCGACCGTCAGCAGCCTCCGTACCCGTACTCGACGACCTTCGCGCAGAACTCCGTGTAGTCGGCCGTGAAGAAATGCCGCACCGTGTTCGGAATGCGGACGTAGTAGAGGTAGTCGACCGACGCCGGATTCGCCGCGGCGCGGAGTGAGGCGAGGCCCGGATTGCCGATCGGCGTAGGCGGCAGACCCCTGAAGCGACGCGTGTTGTACGGCGAGTCGCTCTGGAGCTGCGCCTTCGTGAGGGGGCGTGTACCCGGGATGCCGAGCCCGTACCGAAGCGTCGCGTCGATGCCGAGCGGCATGTTCTGAGCAAGGCGGTTGTAGATCAC
>DASSGL010000100.1:0-4691 GCA_035693525.1 Gaiellaceae bacterium
CCGCTCCGGCTGCCAGCCGATTGCAGCGTCGATCTTCTCGATCGCGGGAAGGCGGTGGAGCATGTCGTCGATACCGCCGCCGTACACCTTGTCGTACGGCACGTAGACGAGCTCCGACCGCGAGCCTGTCAGCTCCAGCACCCGCCGGGCGAGGTCGGCGATCGAGATCCAGTTGCGTGCGCCGACGTTGTAGATCTCCCCTGTCGTCGCCGGTGAGTCCATCAACCCGTAGAGCGCGCGAATCGTGTCCCGCACGTGGCAGAAGGTGCGCGTCTGGTTGCCGTCGCCGTGGATCTCGAGCGGTGCGCCGACGACCGCTGCCTGCACGAAGCGAGCGACGACCATGCCGTACTGTCCGCTCTGACGCGGGCCGACTGTGTTGAAGAGCCGCGCGATGACGAATTCGAGGTTCCGCTCCTGCCGGTACGCAAGCGCGAGGTACTCGTCCATCGCCTTCGAGTCCGCGTAGAGCCAGCGCTTCTGCGTCGTCGGTCCGTAGACGCGCCGCGCGTCCTCGTGCAGCGGCTCCGTCGTGCGGTGGTCGCCGTAGACCTCCGACGTCGACGCGATGAGCACCCGCTTGCCGAAGCGTGCGCAGTGGTCGAGGACGATCTCGGAGCCCTCGAGGTTCGTCACGATCGTGCGAACGGGCTCCTCGACGATCAGCCTCGGCCCGACCGCCGCGCCGAGGTGATAGACGACGTCGACCTTGTTCACGAGCTCGTTCACGACCGTGCGGGAGAGCATCGTGTCCACGACGAGGTGGAAACGGTCGTGCTGACGGAGATGCGCGACGTTCTCGTACGACCCTGTCGAGAGATCGTCGAGCGCCCACACGGCCCATCCGTCCGCGAGCAGCAGCTCGCCCAGGTGCGAGCCGATGAACCCTGCGCCGCCGGTGATGAGCGCGCTGCGGCCGTTCGCCTCGCCTGTCATGGGGCCGGATCCTAGTCGGCACGCGTTACGGAGGTGTGAGCGGAAACCGCGCCTGCGGGGCGAATACGGTGGAGTCATGGGTCGAATCAACCTCCGCGGGCTCGTCCGGGGTCACGAGCGCCGCGCCACGAAGGACCAGCACGCCGCGTCCGAGCACGCGGCGCTGGAGGACCTCGTCGGCCGGCTCGAGGCGCGTCTCATCGCGCGCGAGCCGGCCCTCGCTGCGCGGGGGCGCGACCTGCAGGCGGGGATCGCGCAACTGCGGGAGGCCAAGGCCGCGTCGGCTCGGGACGACGCCGCTCTCTCCTGCCGCGAGCGTGCGCTCGAGGCACGTGTCGCAATGGTTACGAAGCAGGAGCTCGACCTCGCGCGCCGGGCCGTCGAGCTCGCGGCGCGAGAGCTGGATGCGACGAGCTCGTCCTCTGAGTGCAGTTTGTCTCGTGCGAAAGGGGAAAACGGTCGATAATCCCGTGTATGGAAGCTGTGTGGGCGACTCGGTGGCGGCAGAGCCGTCGGGTACGATGGCCTCACCTTCGACCGACGGCCGAGCATCACGACTCGACCTGGGTTATCAAGAGGAAAGGGGGGTCGAGGGAACTTGTTCGAACGCTTCACTGAACGGGCTCGCCAGGTAGTCGTCCTCGCACAGGACGAGGCCAGGGCGCTCAAGCACAACTACATCGGCACCGAGCACATCCTGCTCGGTCTGCTCCGCGAGGAAGAGGGTCTCGCGGCGCGGGTGCTCGAGTCCCTCGACATCACCGTGGAGGAAGTGCGGGCGCAGGTGGCACGCATCGTCGGTCAGGGCGATGAGGTCACGAGCGGCCAGATCCCGTTCACGCCGCGCGCGAAGAAGGTGCTGGAGCTCGCGCTGCGTGAAGCGCTGTCCCTCGGTCACAACTACATCGGTACCGAGCACATCCTGCTCGGGCTCGTTCGCGAGAACGAGGGCGTCGCCGCGCGCATCCTGCTCGACTTCGACGCCGACGCCGAGAAGATCCGCAACGAGATCATCCGGATGCTCTCCGGTCCCGGCCGCCGTCAGGGCGGCAGCGGCGGCGGCGGTCCTGCGGGCGAGAAGTCGAAGAGCTCGAAGCTCCTCGATCAGTTCGGCCGCAACCTGACGAAGCAGTCGACCGAGGGCAAGCTCGACCCTGTCGTCGGCCGCCAGACGGAGATCGAGCGCCTGATGCAGATCCTGTCGCGCCGCACGAAGAACAACCCGGTGCTGATCGGCGAGCCGGGCGTCGGCAAGACCGCCGTCGTCGAAGGCCTCGCCGCCCGGATCGCCACGAACCAGGTGCCGGAGCTGCTGAAGAACAAGCAGATCTACACGCTCGACCTCGCAGCGCTCGTCGCCGGCTCGAAGTACCGCGGCGAGTTCGAGGAGCGCCTGAAGAAGGTCATGAAGGAGATCATGCAGCGGGGCGACATCATCCTGTTCATCGACGAGCTACACAATCTCGTCGGTGCGGGCGCTGCAGAGGGCGCGATCGACGCCGCCTCGATCCTGAAGCCCGCGCTTGCGCGCGGTGAGCTGCAGACGATCGGCGCGACGACGCTCGACGAGTACCGCAAGTACCTCGAGCGCGACGCGGCGCTCGAGCGGCGCTTCCAGCAGGTGCGTGTCGAGGAGCCCTCCGTCGACGACACGGTGCAGATCCTCCGCGGCCTCCGCGACCGCTACGAGGCGCACCACCGCGTCAAGATCACCGACGAGGCGCTGCACGCGTCGGCGGAGCTCGCCGACCGGTACATCCAGGATCGCCACCTCCCCGACAAGGCGATCGACCTCGTCGACGAGGCCGCGTCGCGTATCCGCATCCGGTCGATGAGCGCCCCGCCGCGCTATCGGGAGCTGGAGGAGGAGATCGAGCGCGTCCGCAAGGAGAAGGAAGACTCGATCGAGGCGCAGGAGTTCGAGAAGGCCGCTTCGCTGCGCGACAAGGAGCGCAAGCTCACGCAGAAGAAGCGCGAGCTCGAGGACGACTGGCGCAACTCCGAGTCCGTCGAGGAGCAGCCCGAAGTCGGCGAGGAGGAGATCGCGGACATCGTCTCGATGTGGACGGGCATCCCGGTCTTCAAGCTCACCGAGGCGGAGTCGGCGCGGCTCGTCCGCATGGAGGAGGAGCTGCACAAGCGCGTCATCGGCCAGGAGGAGGCGATCGTCGCGGTCGCGAAGTCGATCCGCCGCGCCCGCGCGGGCATCAAGGATCCGAAGCGGCCGACCGGCTCGTTCATCTTCCTCGGGCCGTCGGGCGTCGGCAAGACGGAGCTCGCGCGCACGCTCGCCGAGTTCCTCTTCGGCGACGAGGACGCGATGATCCAGGTCGACATGTCGGAGTACATGGAGAAGCACTCCGTGTCACGGCTCGTCGGCTCGCCTCCGGGCTACATCGGTTACGACGAGGGCGGCCAGCTCACCGAGGCCGTCCGCCGGAAGCCGTACTCGGTGCTCCTCCTGGACGAGATCGAGAAGGCGCATCCCGACGTGTTCAACATTCTCCTGCAGATCCTCGAGGAGGGGAAGCTGACCGACGCCCAGGGCCGTCGCGTCGACTTCCGGAACACGATCGTGATCATGACGTCGAACATCGGCGCCGGCCAGATCTCGAAGAACCAGGGCTTCGGCTTCTCGGTCGGCGACGAGCAGGGTCTCTCCTACGAGGAGATGAAGTCGCGCGTCATGGGCGAGCTGAAGAAGGTGTTCCGGCCGGAGCTCCTCAACCGCATCGACGAGATCATCGTCTTCCACAAGCTCTCGAAGGACGAGATCATGACCATCGTCGACCTGATGCTCCGCCGCCTGCGCGAGCAGATGGCGCAGCACGAGGTCACGATCGAGCTCACCGAGCCGGCGAAGGAGCTGCTGGTCGACAAGGGCTACGACCCGGCGATGGGCGCGAGGCCGCTGCGCCGCGCGATCCAGCGCTTCATCGAGGACCCGCTCGCCGACTACGTGCTCGGCCGGTCGATCGATCCCGGCGCGACGATCCTCATCGGTCGCAAGCTGACCGAGGAGGGCGAGCCCGCCGACGAGGTCGACATCACCTTCATCCCGGGCGAGGTCACGCCCGAGAAGGTGACGGTGCCGCCGGAGGAGCCCAGCTCCGCCGGCGAGGACGAGCCCGCATCCTGACGGCTTACAGGGCGTGCAGCCACGGCTGCACGCCCTGGCCCATCTTCACCGGAGCGTGCTCGTCGGCGGGGATCGCCGCGCGCCCCGAACCTACCCGTGAGGACCGCCGCGGGAGCCGAGCTGCGGCCACCTCGCCCCCGCGGCAGTCGAACGGTGCGCGTGATCGGGGATGCGCGCCTCCCCCGGAACGGTGAAGCGGGCCGGGAACGGTGAAGCGGGCCGCTGAACCACCCGAAAGGGGACGAATCAAGCGCGGCCGCCGAGGCAGAGTCTCCGCAGACGGCACACACCCCCTCGGGGCCCCGATGCGGCGGGGGCCCGGAGATCGCAACTCCCCTCGGCAGGTAAAGAAAGCGGCCCCTTGCGGCGGGGGCCGCTTTTTTGCTCCGCTTGTCCCTCGCCCCGCTCCGCTGCGCTGCGCTTTCCGGCTCGGGGGGTGCGCGCTTCGCGCGCCTGCTGCCGGCGTGCCTGGTTGGGCCGCGCCCGCGCTTGTCGGGCGCGGCTCCTTTGTCCCTCGCCCCGCTCCGCTGCGCTGCGCTTTCCGGCTCGGGGGGTGCGCGCTTCGCGCGCCTGCTGCCGGCGTGCCTGGTCGGGCCGCGCCCGCGCATGTCGGGCG
>DASSGL010000101.1:0-4606 GCA_035693525.1 Gaiellaceae bacterium
ACGTCACCCGCCTCGAAGCGGCCGTCGACGTCACGGAGATTGACCGGCTGTGTGTACGTGCGGAACGGGCCGACGGGCATCGCGTCCTTCGACGTCGAGCCGCGGAGCTTGCCGATGCGCATGTAGATCGGCATCTGGCCGCCCTCGAAGCCGGCGCGCATCTTGTGCGAGCCCGAGCGCGCCTTCTGGCCCTTGATGCCGCGGCCGGCGTAGCGCCCCTTGCCGGAGCCCAGACCGCGGCCGACGCGCTTGCGGTCGGTGCGCGGCTGCGCCGGCTGGAGATTCGAGAGATTCAGTTGCTTCTCGTGCTTCTCGGCCACTTACGACCCCTCCTCGACCTTCACGAGATGGCGCACCTTGCGCAGCATGCCGTCCAGCACCGGCCCCTGCTCCTGCTCGCTCGAGCGGCCGATCTTGCCGAGCCCGAGGGCGCGGAGCGTCCCCCGGTGCCTCTCGCTCTGACCGATCTGCGAGCGGATCTGCGTGATGCGAACCTTGGCCATCTAGCTGTCCTCGGACTTCGGGGGTCGGCGCGACGCGGTCGGCTTCTCGGCCGGAGCCTCGTCTGCGGGCGCGGACTTCGGCGCGGCCGGGACCGGGAGCACCTCGCTGATGCGCTTGCCGCGAATCTTCGCGACGTCCTCCGGACGCCGGAGCTGGTGGAGCGCCGCGACCGTCGCCTTCGCCATGTTGATCGGGTTCGTCGTGCCGAGGCTCTTCGCGAGGACGTTCCGCACGCCGCCGAGCTCGAGGACCGCCCGGACCCCGCCGCCGGCGATGACGCCGGTTCCCTCCGAGGCGGGCCGGAGCATGACGCGAGCCGCGTCGAACTGGCCCAGGACCTCGTGCGTGATCGTCGAGCCGTGCTTCGCGACGGTGAACATGTTCTTCTTCGCGTCCTCGACCGCCTTCGTGATTGCGAGCGGGACCTCGCGCGCCTTGCCGTAGCCGACGCCGACGCGATCCACCTCGTCGCCGACGACGACGAGCGCCGTGAACGAGAAGCGCCTGCCGCCCTTCACGACCTTGGCGACGCGATTGATCTCGACCACGCGCTCCTTGAGCTCGCGTGTCTCTGCGTACTCGACTGCCATCAGAACCTCAGCCCTCCCTCGCGCGCTCCCTCCGCGAGCGAGCGCACGCGGCCGTGGTACAGGTAGCCGGAGCGGTCGAAGACGCACGTCTTGACCCCGGCACTCTTCGCATTCGCCGCGAGCAGCTTGCCGACCTCGGCCGCCTGCTCCGACTTGTTTCCGGTGAACGACGCGAGCCCGGCCCAGGACGCCGAGGCTACGGTCGTGCCGTTCTGGTCGTCGACGAGCTGCGCCTCGATGCCGCGGTTCGAGCGGAAGACGACGAGGCGCGGCCGCTCGGCGCTGCCCCTCACCTTCCCCTTGACGCGCCGGTGCCGGCGCAGCCGCGCTTCGCGGACGGTCAGGCTAGGCACGCTTGCCAACCTTTCTGCGGACGAACTCGCCCTCGTAGCGGATCCCCTTGCCCTTGTAGGGCTCGGGCGGACGCACCTTGCGAATCTCGGCGGCCGTCTGTCCGACGACCTGCTTGTCGGTGCCCTTGACGACGACCTGCGTCGGGACGGGAACCTCGAAGCTCACGCCGGTGCGAGGCTTGATCGTCACGGGATGCGAGTAGCCGACGCTGAGCTCGAGGTCGGTGCCCTTCAGCGCTGCGCGGTAGCCGACACCCTGGATCTCGAGCCGCTTCTCGAAGCCCTTCGTCACGCCCTCGACCATGTTCGCGATCAGGCTTCGCGTCAGGCCGTGCAGCGCGCGATCCTCGCCGCGCTCGGTCGGGCGCGTGACTGTAAGGACGCCGTCCTCGTGGGCGATCTGCATCCGCTGCGGCACCTGCTGCTGAAGCGTGCCGAGCGGGCCCGCGACGGCAACGCGCCCAGGCTCCACCGACACGGTCACGCCGCTCGGGACTTCGATGGGTTTCTTGCCGATTCTGCTCATGTCGTCACCAGATGAAGCACACGACCTCGCCGCCGATGCCGCGCTCCTGCGCGGTCCGGCTCGTCACGAGACCGGAGGACGTGGACAGGATCGCGACGCCCATCCCTCCGAGCACACGCGGGAGACGGTCCTTCCGCGCGTAGACCCTGCGGCCCGGCTTCGACACGCGCTTCAGGCCGCTGATGACCCGCTCGCGGTTGCGGCCGAACTTCAGATCGATGACCAGGGTATCGAAGGATTCGCCCTTCTCGACGTGAAAGTCGCGGATGTATCCCTCCTCCTTCAGGAGGCGGGCGATCTCGACCTTCATCTTCGAGGAAGGCATCGCCGCGGACTCGTGGAGCGCCTTGTTGGCGTTTCGGATGCGGCTGAGCATGTCTGCGATCGGATCGGTGAGCACTTCTTCTCTCCTACCAGCTGGATTTCGTCATGCCGGGGATCACGCCCTGGTGCGCGAGCTCGCGCAGGCAGATCCGGCAGAGGCCGAACTTGCGGAACACGGCACGCGGCCGACCGCACCGGTTGCACCGCGTGTAGTTGCGCACCCTGTACCGCTGCGGGCGCTGCTGCTTGACGACGAGTGATTTCTTCGCCACTACTCCCTCCTCTCGCCGTCGCTGCTGAACGGGAGGCCGATGGCCGTGAGCAGCGCGCGCGCGTGGTCGTCGGTCTCGGCGGTGGTCGTGATGGTCACGTCGAGACCGCGGACCTGCTGAATGTCGTCGTAGTTGATCTCCGGGAAGATGATCTGCTCCCGCAGGCCGAGCGAGTAGTTGCCGCGTCCGTCGAAGGAGCGCGGGTTGAGGCCGCGGAAGTCGCGGATGCGCGGCAGCGCGATCGTCACCAGCCGGTCGAGGAACTCGTACATCCGTGCGCCGCGCAGCGTCACCTTCGCGCCGATCGGCATGCCCTCGCGGATCTTGAACTGCGCGACCGACTTGCGGGCGCGGCGCACCTGCGCGCGCTGCCCGGCTATCGTCGTCAGCTCCTCGATCGCGGCATCGAGCTGCTTGGCGTCGGTCTTCGCCTCGCCGACGCCCATGTTGAGCGTGATCTTGGCGATCCGCGGAACCTGCATGATCGAGGCCAGGCCGAGCTCGTCCTTCAGGCGAGGACGGATCTCGGTGTCGTACTGGTCCTTCAGCCGCGGCGAATAGGTCTCGGTCGTCGCCATCTACTTGTCGATCTCCTGGCCGCACTCGGGGTTCCGGCAGACGCGGACCCTGATCGTCTTGTCCTTGACCGTGCGCAGATGCGTGCCGACGCGGGTCGGCTTCTTGCAGGTCGGACAGATGACCATGACGTTCGAGACCGGCATCGGCGCGGCCTTCTCGATGCGGCCGCCGGGGATGATCTGCGGGCCGCCCATGCGGCTCGAGTTCTGGATCGGGCGCGGCCGCTGGTGCCGCACGATCATGTTCACGTTCTCGACGAGGATGCGCCCGTGCTTGGGGTCGGCCTCGAGCACGCGACCCTGCTTGCCGCGGTCCTTGCCCTTCATCACCTGCACGGTGTCGCCCTTGCGAATTTTCAACGTCTGAGCCATCTACAACACCTCTGGGGCTAATGAGACAATCTTCATGAAGTTCTTCTCGCGCAGCTCGCGGGCGACCGGACCGAAGATGCGGGTGCCGCGCGGGTTGCGCTGGTTGTCGATGATCACCGCCGCGTTCTCGTCGAACGCGATCGACGTGCCGTCGTTGCGACCGAAGGGCTTCTTCGTGCGCACGACGACCGCGCGGACGACCTCGCCCTTCTTCACCGCGCCCTGCGGCGTCGCCGTCTTGACGGTACCGACGATGATGTCGCCGACGCGCGCGTAGCGGCGGTGATGGCCGCCCATCACGCGTATGCACAGGAGCTCGCGGGCGCCCGTGTTGTCGGCGACCTTCAGACGGCTCTCCTGTTGGATCACTTCGCAACCTCGACGATCTCGGCGAGCCGCCAGTTCTTCGTCTTCGACAGCGGCCGCGTCTCCACGATGCGCACGATGTCGCCGATGTGCGCCGCGTTCTGCTCATCGTGCGCGTGGAACTTGATCGAGCGGCGGATCACCTTCTTGTACCTCGGGTGCGCGCGGATCGACTCCACCTTGACGACGATGGTCTTGTCCATCGCGTCGGAGACGACGACGCCGCGGCGCTCCTGGCGCCGGCCGCGCTCGTGCTCGGGCTTCGGCTGCCGCGAGATCGGCTTGCGGCCGGTCGACTGCTCGCGCTTGGGACGCGTCTTCGTCGGACGCTCCGCGCGCGGAAGCCGCTTCCGCTTGCGCTTCGGCTCGGACTGCGCGGGCGCCGCCGGCTGCTCGGCTGCCGGCGCCGTGGTCTCGGCCTCGGGGGCCTCTGCCTCGGGGGCCTCTGCCTCGGGCGCCGCCGGCTCGGCCTCGGGGGCCGCCGCGGGCGCCTCGACCGGCGCGTCTTCGGGTGTCTCGGTTGTCTCGTTCTCGGTCTCAGACATCTCTATCTCTCGATCTTCGCTGCGCGTTCGTTTTGCACGGTCAGGATCCGGGCGATCTCCCGCTTCGTCAGCTTCAGGCGAGCGTTGTTCTCGAGCGCGCCGGTCACCGACTGGAAGCGGAGGTTGAAGAGCTCCTGCCGGCGCTCGCCCAGCCGGTGCTGGAGCTCGTCGTCCGT
>DASSGL010000102.1:0-5497 GCA_035693525.1 Gaiellaceae bacterium
CGGCGGAGCGTCGCGAGGCGCAGAGCGGCGCGTCCCGGGTTGACCGTGGCGACCGCCGAGAGCCGCAGACGGTACGAGCCCCGCTTGGCGGGCACCCGGATGGGAACGGCCGTCGGCACGCCGCCGATCGCGAGGCCTCGCTTCGAGGTGAGGAGCCGCCCCGGCAGCCGGTAGAGCCTCGCGACGTACGAGCAGTCGAGATCGCACGTGAGCGTGAAGCGGCCGCGTCGCACGACGACCGTCGGCTTCACCGTCAGCTGCAGTCCTTCGCACTGGGCGACGACGCCGCGACGCGACTCGTCGAGCGCGAGCCTCACCGGAAGCAGGCTCGACTTGGGCGTCCCGTCGGCGTAGTAGAGGCCCGACTGCCAGGCCGCAAGCTCCTTCTCGTCGACCGTGTGGAAGAGGAAGAGCCCGCGGACATTCGGCTGGCAGAAGGCGAGCTGCACCGCCTGCTCGTAGTATTCGGCCTGGGTGGACTCGTCGACGGGCTTCGTCGTCACCGGCTCGGTGCCCGTGTAGAGCGGCTGCTCCGGCGTCGGCAGCTGCGACTCGACGCCGAACTCGTCGTACCAGATCGGCATCTCGTAGTCCCCGAATGCCTGCCCGAGCAGGTCGACGAGCTTCGAGTAGTCCGCGAGCGCGATGGTCGTCGTGTTCGGATGGACGCCCTCGGCGGGCGCGACGCTCGAGTTGTCCTCGTAGGGGTGGAACGCGAAGCCGTCCATGATCGGCGTGGTGCGGCCGCTGGCGCGCCATGCCTGGCCGAGGTCGCGAATGAAGACTGACGGCGAGTGCGTCGGGCGGATGGTCCCCGCGACGTCGCCGCCGCGTGGCGACACCGCGCCGCCGAGCACCGTGACGCTCGGCGCCTGCGCCTTGACCGCGTCGTAGGTCTTCGCGAGCAGGCTCTCGTAGGCCGGGGCGGCGGCGTCGCTGCCGTCCTCGGCGAACTGCGGCAGCCAGTAGCGGTTCAGGTTCGGCTCGTTGCCGATGATCACGGTCTGCAGGTCGGGGACGGCGGCGACCACGGACGCCGCGTAGGCCGCGAAGTCGGCCTGGTCGGCGTCGGTGAGCGGCGTGGTCGCGCTTCCCTTGTTCATGATGCTCGTCACGACGGTGACGTGGTCGAGCTTGGCCGCCGTGGCGACGTTCTGGAGGATCGTCTTGTCCGCGCCGGAGAGCTCCTGCCGGCCGGGCGTCCAGACCTGGGTGATGCGGACTCCGCGGAAGCCGGCGAGCGTGAGCAGGTCCATCTGCGCCTTGGCCGCGACGAGGGTCGGCGCGCGGACGGCGTCTTCGGTGGCGCCGAGCAGGAGCTGCGGGCCGCCGGCGTGGGCGCTCGGAACGAGAGCCAGGAAGGCCGCCGCCGCGCCGCAGAACAGCAGGATCGTCCCTCGCATGCCCTTGGCTACGGTAAACGTGTCTATGCAGGAACGTGTTAAGGAGCAGCTGAAGACGCTGCCGGCGAAGCCCGGCGTCTATCTCTTTCGCGACGCGCGGGGCGAGGTCCTCTACATCGGCAAGGCGAAAACGCTTCGCTCGCGCGTGCGGTCCTACTTCCAGCGGACGCAGGACGGCCGCGCCCAGATCCAACAGCTCCCGAGCCGCGTCGAGTCGATCGAGGTGATCGTCACCGGCTCCGAGGTCGAGGCGCTCCACCTCGAGCAGAACCTCGTCAAGCGCCACCGACCGCCGTTCAACGTGCGCCTCCGCGACGACAAGTCGTTCCCCTACATCGCGGTCACGGTCGAGGACGAGTACCCGCGCGTGATGTTCACCCGCGAGCGGCATCGCCCGGGCGTCTGGTACTTCGGCCCGTACGCGAACGCGAAGAAGGTGCGCGAGACGCTCGACGTCCTGAACCGCGTCTTCCCGTACCGGCCGTGTGAGGGGCCGAAGCCTGGTCGGCACTCGGGCATCCCGTGCCTCGACTACCACATCGACCGCTGCCTGGCGCCGTGCGTGGGCTACGTCTCGAAGGATGACTACCGGGCGATCATCGACGGCGTGATCGAGTTCCTCTCCGGGAACGTGGGCCCGATCCAGCTCGAGCTCGAGCAGAAGATGAACGACGCCGCCCGCGACGAGCGGTTCGAGGATGCGGCCCGCTATCGCAACCGCCTCTTCGCCGTTCAGCACCTCGTCGAGCGGCAGGCGGTCGAGCGGCAGTCGGTGGGGACGGTCGACGTGATCGGCTTCGCCGCCGACGGCGACCGGGCCGTCGTGCAGATCTTCCCGCTCCGCGGCGGCAAGATGGTCGACCGCCATTCGTTCCACCTCGAGAACGTCGGGGGGCAGGACGTGACCACGGTCCTCGAGTCGTTCGGGCTCGAGTACTACGGCTCCGCGCCGAGCGTGCCGCCGCAGATCGTCGTTCCGCGTGACGCCGGGGACCTGTCGGCCCTCGCCGAGCTCCTCTCCGAGAAGCGCGGCTCGCGGGTCGAGGTCCGCATCGCCGAACGCGGCGAGAAGCGGCGGCTGCAGCAGCTCGCCGACGAGAACGCACGCCAGGCCATCGTCGGCGAACAGGCCGCGACGGAGCAGCAGCGGGCCCGTCGCGTCGAGGCGCTCGAGGAGCTGCGCGAGGCGCTGAACCTCGAGTCCCTGCCGATCCGGATCGAGTGCTTCGACATCTCGCACGCGATGGGGCAGGACCCCGTCGGCTCGATGGTCGTGTTCCAGGACGCGAGGCCGAGGAAGGCCGACTACCGCAAGTTCGGAATCAGAGATGCGGGTGACGATCCCGACGACTTCGCGGCGATGGCCGAGGTGATCTCGCGGCGCTTCGCCCGGCTGTCGGACGGCACGGGCCAGACGCACGACGCCTCGTTTGCGACCGCGCCGAACCTCGTCGTGGTCGACGGCGGGAAGGGACAGCTCTCGGCCGCGCTCGCCGCGATGCAGGCGTACGACCTGCCGCGGGTCGCAGTGATCGCGCTCGCGAAGCGGATCGAGGAGGTGTTCGTGCCGGGGCGCAGCGATCCGATCGTCCTCTCGCGGCACAACCCCGGGCTGCAGCTTCTGCAGCGGATCCGCGACGAGGCGCATCGCTTCGCGCTCGACTTCCACCGGCAGCGTCGCGAGACGCGCGGCTTCGCCTCGATCTTCGACGACCTCGAGGGCATCGGCCCGGCACGGCGGCGCGCGCTCCTGAACCACTTCGGCTCGGTCGACGAGATGCTCGCAGCGACGCCGGAGGAGCTCGAGGGCGTCCCGGGCGTGCCGGCCAAGACGGCGCGCTCGATCTACGCGCAGCTGCACAAGACGGGTCGAGGTTGAAGCAAAGAGCCGTCGGGCCCTCGGCCGCGCTCGGGCTGATCCGCCATCGCAACTTCGGCCCGTACTTCGTCGGCAACGCCGCCTCGGCGAGCGGGACGTGGTTCCAGAACCTCGCGGCGCAGCTCTTCGTCTACCGGCAGACGCACTCGCCGTTCCTGCTCGGCGTGCTCAACTTCGGCAACTTCATCCCGGTCCTCGTGCTCGCGCCGTGGGCGGGAAGCGCGGCCGACCGCTTCGACCGGCGGCGCCTCGTGCTTGCGACGCAGCTCGGCTCGACGGCGTTGAGCGCGCTGCTCGCCGTGCTCGCCTGGACCGGGCGCGCACCGGTCTGGGCGGTGATCGCATGTGCGCTCGGGCTCGGAGTCTGGAGCGCCTTCTCGGCGCCCGCCTCGCAGGCGCTCATCGCCGATCTCGTGCCGCGCTCGGAGCTGCAGTCGGCAGTCGCGCTCAACTCGATGACGTACAACCTCGCCCGCGCGGTCGGGCCCGCCCTCGCCGCACTGTCGGTGAAGCATCTCGGAATCCCCGCGTCGTTCGCGATCAATTCCGGGTCATATCTCCTCCTCGTCGTCGGCGTCCTGGTGGTGCGAACCGCGCCGCGACGGCGTGCAGGACGAGAGGAGACCCGACTGCGCGAGAGCCTGCAGCTCGTTCTCGCGCAGCCGCGCCTCCTCGCCTTCCTGCTCATCGTCACGGCGGTCGGCTTCGCGAGCGACCCGATCAACACCGAAGCTCCGGCGTTCGCGCGTACGTTCGGCAAGCCGGACACATGGTCGGGCGTGCTCATCGGCGCGTTCGGCGTGGGCGCCGTGGCGGCGGCGTTCCTGCTCGCCGGCCGGGTCGCGGGCTCGAGCCGGCGCATGTTCCTGACGCTCTCGCTGCTCGGCGGAGGCGCCATCGCCCTCTCGCTCTCGCCGTACCTCCCGGCAGCGCTCGTCTTCCTCGTCGTCGCCGGCTTCGGCTACCTCGCCTCGAACACGTCGGCGACGAGCCGTCTGCAGCTGGAGGTCGAGGAGCACCAGCGCGGCCGCATCATGGCGCTCTGGAGCGTCGCGTCTCTCGGCCTGCGGCCCGTCGCGAGCCTCGCCGACGGCGCTCTCGCGGGCGCCTTCGGCGTGCGGGCTGCCGGCGTCTGCCTGGCGTTGCCGGTCCTCCTTGGCGCGGTCGCGCTCGTCGTCGCCGGCCGCCTGCGGAATCCGGCGGCGCCCTCGAGGCGTCGCCGCATTTTTACAACCTGATCAAGGATCGCTTACGTGCCCGGTGCAGACTGCCTGCGTATGGAGCTGCACTTCATCGCCGACGATCTCGAGGAGCATGCGTGGTACGTCGACCTCGTGGCCGACCTCGTCGAGGACGTCGAGCGGTTCGCAGCCAGGCTCGACCAAGTCGTCGAGCCCGACGAGCGCACCTAGTCGAGCTCCTCGCCGAGGTACGGATACCGGTAGTCCGTCGGCGGCACGAACGTCTCCTTGAGCGTGCGGGGCGAGACCCAACGGATCAGGTTCCACATCGAGCCGGCCTTGTCGTTCGTGCCCGAGGCGCGCGCGCCGCCGAACGGCTGCTGGCCGACGACCGCGCCCGTGGGCTTGTCGTTGACGTAGAAGTTGCCGGCGGCGTACCGGAGCCGCTCCTGCGCGAGGTCGACGCCGCTTCGGTCGCGTGAGAAGACGGCGCCGGTCAATCCGTACGGCGCGCCGCGGTCAATCAGGTCGAGGGTGTCGGCGTACCGGTCGTCGTCGTACACGAACGCCGTGACGACCGGGCCGAACAGCTCCTCCCTCATCGTGCGAAAGCCGGGGTCGCTCGTCTCGATCACGGTCGGCTCGACGAACCAGCCGTCCTCGTCGTCGTAGCCTCCGCCGACGAGCACCCGTGCAGTACCGTCGGCGGCCTTCGCCTCGTCGATCGCCGCCTTCTGAGTCGCGAATGAGCTGCTGTCGATCACGGCGCCCATGAAGTTGCGGAAGTCGGACACGTTGCCGACCTTCAGCGAGCGCACCTCCTCCACGAGGCGCTCGCGGATGTCGGGCCACAGCTTCGCGGGAGCGAAGACGCGCGACGCGGCCGAGCACTTCTGCCCCTGATACTCGAACGAGCCGCGCACGATCGCCGTCGCAACCGCGTCGGCGTCCGCCGACGGGTGGGCCACGATGAAGTCCTTGCCGCCCGTCTCGCCGACGATGCGCGGGTAGTTGCGGTACTGGTCGAGGTTCTG
>DASSGL010000103.1:0-2733 GCA_035693525.1 Gaiellaceae bacterium
ACACGAGGACAGCGAGCCGCGCCCCATCTCCCCGTACGGGATCACGAAGCTCGGCTGCGAGCATCTCGCACGGGCCTATTCCGTGGCGTTCGGGCTCGACGCCGTCGTATTGCGGTACTTCACGGTCTACGGCCCGCGGCAACGGCCGGACATGTTCTTCCGCCGAGTGTGCGAGGCCATGCTCACCGGCGAGACGTTCGAGATCTACGGCAGCGGCGGCCAGTCCCGAAGCTTCACGTACGTCGGCGATGCGGTCGCGGCGACGATCCTCGCGATGCAGGCGGCGACGCCCGGGGCCGTGCTGAACGTCGGCGGCGGGGAGGAGGCGACGATGCTCGAGGCGATCGAGCTCCTCGGACGGCTGGCCGGACGGGAGCTCGACGTGCGTCATGTGGGCGGCGCGAAAGGCGACGTGCCGCGGACGAGCGCCGACGTCTCCCGGATCGGGGCGATGCTCGGCTGGCGTCCGGAGACGAGCCTCGAGGACGGACTGACAAGGATGTGGTCATGGGCTGTCGCTAGAGTCGCCGCGCCATGACCATGCCGCGTGAGCCGCATTTCGACCCGGAGGCCGAGCAGGAGGTCGACTTCGGCCGCTACGGGCGCCTGCTCGCGGCGCGCTGGTGGCTGCCGGTGCTGGGGCTCGTCGTCGGCGCGGTGATCGGCTACGGGCTCGCGCTCGGCGGCAACCAGCAGTTCAAGGCCGCCACGACGATCTACCTCGGCCAGCCGTACTCGGCGAGCGGCAACGTGCAGCTCCAGGCGGCGCAGACGAATCCGAGCACGGTGCGCCAGATCGCCCACGCGGAGATCGTCGTCCAGAAGGTCGCGCGCGAGTGCAAGGCGAAGCCGGGCGACCTGCGCGGCGGCATCTCGACGCAGACGATCTCCGGCAACATCGCGAAGAACGGCCAGACGCCGCTCGTGTCGATCAGCGTGCTGACGAAGAAGCGGCGGCTTGCCGCGTGCGCCGCAAATGCCCTCGGCCGCGAGGTCATCGACCGCGTCTCCGCGTTCGCGAACCAGAAGATCAGGAACTTCAGCGGCCAGATCACGAACGACCAGAAGCAGATCGACCAGTTCAACGCCGCGCTCGGAAGCAGCGCGCTCTCGGTGACCGACAAGCTCGTGCTGCAGGGACGGCTCGCCCAGGCGGAGCAGGATCGCCTGAGCACGAGCCAGCTGCTCCTCCAGGCGAAGATCGTCGAGGCGCCGTCCGTCCTCACCGGCGCCGCGGCGCAGAAGGTGACTGCCCGCAGCAGGCGCAACACCGTCGTCGTGGCGGCGCTGATCGGGCTGATCGTCGGCGTGCTCGCGGCTCTTCTGTGGGACGGCGTGGCCGCGCGCATCCGCCGCAGCTGATGCTCGAGGGAAAGCGCGTCGGTGTCGTCGTCCCCGCGCACGACGAGGCGGAGTTGATCGCGACGACGTTGCGAGGGATTCCCGCGTTCGTCGATCGCATCTACGTGGTCGACGACGGCTCGCGCGACGCGACGGTCGAGCGCGCACGCGAGCTCGCGGATCCACGCGTCGAGATCGTCACCCACGACCGCAGACGAGGAGTCGGCGCCGCGATCGTGAGCGGCTACAAGCGCGCGCTCGCGGAGGGGATCGACGTCGCGTGCGTGATGGCCGCCGACAACCAGATGGACCCGGCCGACCTCGAGACGCTCGCGCTGCCCGTCGTCCGCGGCGAGGTCGACTATGCGAAGGCGAACCGGCTCGTGAGCGGCGAGGCCTGGACGCTGATCCCGCGCGCGCGCTACCTCGGGAACGCGGTGCTCTCGATGCTGACGAAGATCGCGTCGGGCTACTGGCACATCGCCGACTCGCAGTCCGGCTTCACCGCGCTCTCGAAGCGGATGCTGAGCGTGCTGGATCTCGATCGCATCTACACCGGGTACGGGTTCCCCAACGATCTCCTCGTGCACTTGAACGTGTGGAACGCGCGTGTGCGCGACTTCCCCTCGCGTCCGATCTACGGCGTGGGCGAGCGCTCGGGCATCCGCTACCACAAGGTGGTGCCGCGCATCTCGTGGCTCCTCGTCAAGGGCTTCTTCTGGCGGCTCCGCGAGAAGTACGTGATCCGCGACTTCCACCCGCTCGTCTTCTTCTACGCGTTCGGCTTCTTCGCCTCGCTCGCGGGCCTCGTGCTGGCCGGGATCGAGCTGGGCTACAGGATCGCCGGCAACGACGTCAGCGTCGGAACCGTCGTGCTCATCGCGCTCCTCCTCATCTCCGGCTCGCAGTTCACGCTCTTCGCGATGTGGTTCGACATGGAGTCGAACAAGGACCTGCGCTAAGTGCCTGGCTCCGCCGAAGGCGGTGTCTGGCACCGCTTCTCTCCCACCGAAGGCCGTGCCTGGCACCGCCTTTCCCCCGCGCTCGCGATCGCCTTTCCCGTCGGATGCGTCGTGGCGTTCTACGGAACGATCGCAACGCTGCGCATGCGGCAGCACGACGCCCTCTGGTTCGTGCACATCGGCCGCCAGTTCCTCCTCACGGGGCACAGCAGCACGGTCATCGGCCCGTCACTGGGCTGGCAGAGCGACGTCGGCTACGACGGCCAGTACTACTTCGCCCTCGCGGCGGATCCCCACCATGCGCGCGACTACATGGGCGGCAGCGCGGGCTTCGTCTACTCGCGCGTCCTCTATCCGGCCGTCTCATGGGCGGCGAGCCTCGGCTCCGTTCATGCCTTGCCCTACGCCATGCTGATCGTCAACCTCCTGG
>DASSGL010000104.1:0-9692 GCA_035693525.1 Gaiellaceae bacterium
TCGACGAGTTACGCGAGCTCTCGCAAGGCATCCATCCGACCGTGCTCACCGACCTCGGGCTCGCCACCGCGATCCGGAGCATCGCTGCACGTTCGCTCCAGCCGATCACCCTGCTTGAGCAGCCGGCCGTACGGGTAGACAGGACGGCGGAGGGAATCGCGAACTTCCAGTTCATGGAGGCGGTCACGAACGCGCAGAAGCACGGGCATGCATCCGCAATCCAGGTGCGAGCGAACGTCTTCGACCATGCGCTTCGAATCGAGGTCAGCGACGACGGCGTCGGAGGCGCGACCGAGCTCGCGGGTAGCGGCCTGAAAGGCCTCCGCGACCGCGTAGAGGATGTCGGCGGCACGTTCTCCGTCGAGAGCATCGAGGGGTGCGGGACACGAGTCGCCGCGACGCTCCCGCTCGAACGGAGGACTCACCCATAGTCCGGGTCCTCGTCGCCGACGACAGTCGCCCATTTCTCGAAGCTGCGGTCGACGTCGTGAAGGTCACCGGTGGCTTCGAGCTCGTCGGCACTGCCGACTCGGGCGAGGAAGCCGTGGCGCTGGCCGACTCCACGCGTCCCGACCTCGTCCTCCTCGACCTGCGCATGCCGGGAATCGGAGGCCGCGAGGCGGGTTCCCAGATCGGCGCCGCGAGCCCCCAGACGAAGATCGTCCTGATGACGGCCGACTCCGGCAATTCCTTCGCGCCGCCGGAGCAGATCTCGTCCCGGTTCGCCGTGCTCGACAAGCGAACCCTGACGCCGGCCGCGCTCTCGGCTGTCTGGGAGACGCTTCGCGCGGGCTGAGGAGGCGCTGATCCGAACCACCCGCGGCGGGTGACGCCGCATCGCTCCGCCCCTCAGGAGGCTGGCCGCGATCCCGCCTCGCCAGGAAGGAGCACCATGACCGACAAGGCAAGCGACACCCCGGTTCTCGACCTGCTTGCATCCATGACGGCCGACTCGCTCGAGGCATCGAGCCTCGACCCGCAGACGCTCGCGCTCGTGCGGATCGCGGCGCTCATCGCCGTGGGCGCACCGCCGGCCTCCTACCTCCTGAATCTCGGCGCAGCCGCGGACCTCGACGTCGACGCCGAGCAGATCCGCGGGGTGCTCGCGGCGGTCGCGCCGATCGTCGGGACAACGCGCGTCGTGGCTGCAACCGGGAGCATCGTCCGCGCGCTCGGTGCGGCGGTCGAGCTCGCCGACCTGAGCGAGGAGACGGACTGAGGCAAGGTCGAAAGGGGTCGAAGACGCGTCAGCGGTCGGCCAGCCGGTCGAGCGCGCGCTCGACCCGCTCGAGGCGGGCGGCGAGGTCGGCGAGTCGCGCGTCGAGGGCAGTGTCGGCCGGCTGCCCGCCTGGGACCTCCTCGCCTGGGATCGCCACGCCGCGATCCCGCGCCGCGCGCGTGATGAAGGTCGACGTGATCGCGGCGATCACGACCGTCAGGAACGCGATCCCCCACAACATGACGGCGACCGCGACGATTCGGCCGGACGTGCGCGCGGGTGTGACGTCGCCGTAGCCGACCGTCGTGATCGTCTGCATCGCCCACCAGATCCCCCGCCAGACGTTCGGATACTCGCTGTGATCGACCAGGCGCATCAGGAAGCCGGACGCGACGACCACGAGCGCCGTCGCGATGATGATCACCCTCGCCGCGTTGCGAACGGAGGCCGGCCTGCGGAGAAAGTCGGACATGAGCCGCTCGATCCACTTCTGGCCGACCACCGGCGAACCGTAGTGCGGCGCTCGGATGGAGGTTTCTCCCTGCCTCACACTCTGCGGGTGACTCACGCTCATCCTCTGCGCGAGCACCATCACCTCCTACTACTCACGAGGAAGGGGTGGCGATGAACCTCGGCAAGGTCCTTCGCGTCTACGTCATCGAGCCCATCAAGATCCCGGTGCCCACGAGCCGTCGGGTCGAGCCGGCACAGCAGAAGCAGGCGCCTCCGGTCCGGCGGTGAGCGCCGTCGCGGCTCCGGACGCCGTCGGGGCGATCGTCGGCTGGCGGGCCTGGACGATCGCCCAGATCGACGGCCGCTTTCGGCTGCGCAGCATGGTCGCCCCGACGGTCTGGGAACCTCTCCAGGTCTTCGAGGCGACATGCCTGCGGCCGCGATTGCGGCTCTTCCGCCGCTGGAACGCGCGGCACGAGGCTCCGTGGAGCGGCTGCCAGTGCGGGATCTACGCAACTGACTGCGTCACGGCCGCGACATACGCATCGGGCCCGGCGTACGGCGCCGAGCGCCGTGTCCTCGGCACGGTGGCGCTCTGGGGCCTCGTCGCCGAGTGCGAGCACGGCTGGCGAGCGGCCGACGCCTATCCGTGCCAGATCATGATCCCCGAGCACCGCTTCGCCGAGGAATCGAGCATGCCGCTCGAGGCGGTCGCGCTCGACCTGATGGACTACGGCGTCCCGGTCGCGCTCGTCGGCGAGACCGAGCTCGACGAGCTCCTGAGGGAGGGCCACACCGCGCCGGCCTGATCGAGAGCACCGGAAAGAGGCGAGGCGCGGCCGCCAACGGAGGGGGCCGAGGCGACCGCAGACCCGCACCTCGCCGCAGTCACACGAGAGCCTCTCGCCGCAGAGCGGCCTCTTGGACGAGGTGATGGTGCCTGCGGCGCCCTCACCTGCGCATGACGCGGGTGCGTCAACTTCGCCGTTCCTACAGCTCGTCGGCGAAGCGGCGGAGCTCGGCCTGCGGGCTCCAGCCGACGGCGGCGACGATGCCGAAGAGCACGTCGGCCGCGGCCAGCGACATCTCCTCCGCGCCGGCGGACCCGCTCTCCCACGGCATGAGGACGATCTCGTAGAGGCCGTCCTCCAGGGCGAAGAGGAAGAGCGCGATCTGCGGCCGGAAGTCGAGCGCGACCGCCAGGAGCGACCCGTCGCCGCCGTCTCCCACTGCGACCTCGAGGGTCGACTCGAGGAAGTGGACGTCCGCGGGAGAGAGCCGAGAGTGGAAACGGCAGAACCAGCCTCCGCGGGCGACCTCGTCGCTCAGACTGCCGGGCACGGCGAGCGCCTCCTGGAGGTTCCAGGCGGCCGCGGGGGCGTCGCTCAGCTCTGCGACGAGGAACTCCTCGCACTCGTGCACATGCGCATGGTGCCGACGAGGCTCCGGTCTGAAGGCGGATGAGAGCGGTTCCGGCGAAAAGATGACCCGGCGGGATCATCGCCTCGACCGGGTGACCCCGCCTCACCCCCGGCCGCGCGATCCTCCCAGGGTGCCGATGCAGATCGCGCAGCAGCGGCCCACGCCGTCCTTCCTCTCCCTCGTCGGGCCCCAGCTCCCGCCCGCTCTCGAGGAGATCAACGTCCCGGCCTATGTGATCGACAGCACCGGACGGATCCGGTGGCTGAATCCGGCGGCGAAGGAGATCGTCGGCGACGCGGTCGGAAGGCTCTTCACCTCCGTGATCGATCCGGACGACGTCCGACGGGCGCGAACGCGCTTCGCCGAGACCCTCCGCGGCAAGAGGCAGCACGATGTCGCAATCGACATTCTCACGGCTGACGGCGAGGAGCGGCGAGTCGAGATCAGCTCCGTGCCGCTCCGGGCACGGCACCGCGCGATCGGCACGTTCGGCCTCGCGGTGCCCCGGCGCGAGGACCGCCACCGGCCGATGAAGATCGACGGGCGGTTGACCGCGCGCCAGCACGAGATCCTCGTGCACGTCGCAAACGGCGAGTCGACCGATCAGATCGCCGCCGAGCTCCACCTCAGCCGCGAGACGGTGCGAAACCACATCCGTCACATCCTGCAGCGCCTCGGGACGAGCTCGCGGCTCCAGGCCGTCGCAGTCGCGCGTCGCGAAGAGCTCCTCTGAGCCGCCCCGGAGCGGAGCCGGCGCTCGACGCGGAGCCGGTCCGCGTGACCTGGCTCGGCCACAGCACGGTCCTCATCGCGATGAGCGGGGCGAGCGTCCTCACGGACCCCCTGCTCCGCGCCCGCGTGCTGCATCTCAGGCGTCTCGTGCCGCCGGCGAAGGCCGCGCCCTCGGTCGACGGCGTGCTCATCTCGCACGTGCACTGGGATCACCTCGACCTCGGCTCGCTCAGGCTGCTTCCGCGCGACCTGCCGATCGTCGTGCCGCGCGGCGCCGGAGCGCTCCTCCGCCGACGCCGGTTCTCGAACGTCGTCGAGCTCGTCGACGGCGAGCGGACGGCGATCAACGGCGTGGAGGTGCGCGCGACGCCTGCCGTTCATCCGATGCCGACGTGGACGCGACGAGCCCCTGCGGAGGCGATCGGGTTCGTCGTCGAGGGAACGCGGAGTATCTATTTCGCCGGCGACACGGATCTGTTCGACGGGATGCGGGATGTCGCGCCGCAGCTCGACATCGCATTGCTGCCCGTCGCGGGCTGGGGGCCGAGGCTTCCGCCCGGCCACCTCGACGCCGAGCGAGCGGCGCAGGCGTTACGCCTCCTGCGCCCGGCAGTTGCGATTCCGATCCATTGGGGGACCTACGCACCGATCACGATGCGGCGCCGGCCGAGCTCGGGCGGCGCTCCGGACGAGTTCCGCCGTCAGGCCGCGAAGCTGGCTCCGGCAGTGGACGTCCGCGTCCTCCAGGTCGGCGAGACCACGGAAGTCACGTGACGAAGCGGTTCACACGAATCGGTCGTCGCATCGCGCTCCTCTGCGTCACCGCAGCATCGCTCTACCTGCTCTTCCCGAGCCTCGTCGCGGTCTTCTCCTCATGGCGCTCGCTCCGGACGCTCGACTGGTTCTGGGTGCAGCTGATGATCATCGCCGAGCTCGTGAGCTTCGTCGCCGTGTGGCAGCTGCAGCGCATCGCGCTGCAGCGGCGGGGTTGGTTCGCAGTTGCGACGGCGCAGCTCTCCGCAACGGCGTTCGGTCGGATCGTGCCAGGCGGCGGGGCAACCGCCGGCGCATTCGAGGTCACTCTTCTCGGCCGTACGGGCGCAGCCCCGGTGCGCGCGGGCGCGGCGCTCGCCTCCGCGTCGGCGCTCCAGTTCGCTGCGCTCCTGGCGCTTCCCGTTCTCGCCGTGCCCGCGATCGTCGGCGGCGTCCCCGTCGACAGGGGCCTCGCCGTCGCGGCCTATCTCGGCGCGGCGGTGCTCGTCCTCCTGCTGTCCGCGGGCGCGGTGGCGTTTCTGACGAACCGGCCGCTCGTCGCGGTGGGGGAAGCCGCCCAGTGGACGCTGAACCGCACCATTCGACGCCGCCGGCCCGTTCACGACCTGCCGGCGAAGCTCCTCGTGGAGCGCGCCTTCGTCCGTTCGACCATCGGCGCGCGCTGGGCGGCGGCCGTGTGCACCGCCGTGGCCGTCCCGGCCTTCGACTATCTCGCGCTGCTCTGCGCGCTGCACGCCGTCGGCGCGCAGGCGCGGCCGTCGCTCGTGCTGCTGGCGTACGTCGCTGCAGCGCTCCTCGGGACGATTCCCCTGACGCCCGGTGGGCTCGGCTTCGTCGAGGCGGGGCTCGTCGGCCTCCTCGCGCTCGCGGGAGTCGACGCGGGCCCGGCGGTGACGGCGACGCTCGCGTACCGTCTCGTGGCGTTCTGGCTTCCGATCCCGATCGGCGGGATCGCGTACCTGCTGTTCCGCCACCGCTACATGCCGCAGCCGGCGGCGATGCCTCGTCCTACGCGATGAGGCGGAGCTCCCGCGCGCGCTTGACCGCGTCGCGCCGGTGCGAGACGCCGAGCTTCCTGTAGATGCTCTTCAGGTGCGTCTTGACGGTGTTCACCGAGACGAAGAGCTCGCCGGCGATCTCCGGGTTCGACATCAGCGTCGGCAGATAGCGCAGCACGACCTGCTCGCGGTCGCTCAACGGCTCGAGCAGCTCGTGGGGGAGCGACGCCGTCTCGCTCGTGGCCCCGTCGGCGGCGGAGAGAAGCGCGGCGACGAGCCATCGATGAGCCGTGCCCCTGCGGATCGCCAGCCGGAGCGGCTCGGCGATCCCCGGCGCCGCGTCGAGGAACGGCCCACGCATGCCCTCCGGCTCGGCGATGTCGAGTGCCTGCTCGATCGAGGTGCGGGCGCGCTCGTCGTTCCCGGCGCGTCCCGACGCGAGGGCCAGTAGGACGCCGGCCTCCACACGTGTGCGCCCGTAGTCGATCCGCACCGCGCCGTCGAGCACGCGCTCGAGCAGCTCCCACGCGCGCGCGACGTCGTCGCGCGCCAGCGCGACCCTCGCCGCGGCCACGACGACCTCACCCGGCTCGTCACCGTTTTCGCCGAGCGCGACGGCGGCAGCGGCGGCGTCGAGGTCGCCCGCGGCTAGCTCGAGCTTCGATCGCAGGATGCGGAACGGGGCGCGCAGCACGGGCAGATCTGGCTCGCGGGTGGCCGGGCTCGAGATCGCACCGAGGTGCGCGCGAATCTCGTCGGCGCTCTCCGAGCGCGCGCGGCCGATCGACCAAGCGCCGATTGCGGTCGCGACTGCGCGGCCGGTGCGGTCGCCCGCGGCGTCGGCCGCCCCCCGTGCGGCCTCCATCGAAGCCACTCCACCCTCGACGTCTCCCCACTCGAAGGCGCAGATTGCGAGGGCCGCGTGCGCCGGCACGAGGTGCGGCGACGTGCCCCACCGTTCGCGGTCGCGGTCGGAGAACGCGATCGCCGCGCTCGCAAGCCGCGCCGACCGCTTGAGCTCCCCGCGGATCGCGTGGATGAACGCGAGCATGCTCGTGGCGTCGAGCTCGCAATCCAGGAGGTCGAGCATCCGGGAGAGCTCGACCGCCTCCTCCAGCGCGTGAACGGCGTCGTCCAGCTCGCCGCGCCAGGTCATGACTGCCCCGCGGGCGCAGAGGACGAGGGCCCGCCGGCGGTCGGTCTGGTGGCTCGGCAGGACGAGCGAATCCGGCATGGCGAGGGCGTCGGCGGCCTTGGCGATCTCGGCCAGATCGCCCCTGAGCCGTGCGCGGTTCAGCCGCACGACGCTCCGCCCGAACTCGTAGCGCCGGCGATCGGCGTCGTCGAGCGGCTCGGCGCGCTCGTCGGCGATCGCGAGCCAGCCGTCCGCCTCGGCGACGTCGCCGCAGCCGAGCCTCTGCCAGGCGGCGAGGAGGCTGAGCTGCGCGCTCCCGCGCAGCTCTTCAGGCGGAATGCGCGCGACGAGGCGGCTCGCCACCTCGAGCTGGCGCTCTCCCGCGATCTGGGCCCAGAGCGAGCCGATGAGACCTTCGGCGAGCGATGCATCTGCGCCGGCGACGGCATGGCCGAGCGCCTCGAGCGCACACCCGTTCGCCGCCAGCCAGTTCGCCGCATCCCGATGTACGGACTTGACGCCGTCCCCGAGCCGGTACGTCGCCTCTGCCCGCAGCAACTCGGCGAAGAGCCCGTGATACCTGTACCAGGGAGTCCCCTGCTCGCGCTCGATGAACACGTTCCGCCGCTCGAGATCCGCGAGCCGGTGCTCACCGTCGCTCGCGCCCGTGATCGCATCCGCGAGCGCGCCGGAGACACGCCGGCAGACCGCCGTCTTGAGCAGGAAGTCGCGTGTCGCCTCGTCCTGGCGGTCGAGCACCTCGTGCACGAGGTAGTCCGAGACGGCGCGCTCGGAGTCGTCGAAGCGGTCGACGAACGTGCCGGCGTCCGCGTCCTCCGCCAGCGACAGCGCCGCGAACTGGAGCCCGGCGGCCCATCCCTCCGCCCGGCGAACGAACGTCTCGACGTGCTCGGGCCGCAGCGATATCCCGGCGGCCGCGAAGAACGCCTCGGCTTCCGCCTGGGTGAAGGCGAGCTCCTTCGCGCGGATCTCGGTCAGCTCCCCGTAGAGCCGAAGCCGATGAAGCTCGAGATCGGGGTCGCTGCGGCAGGCGATCACGACCCGCAGCTGGTCCGGGGCGACGACGAGGAGCCGGGCGAACGGGGCGAGCACGTCCCGACTGCGAATGACGTCGAAGTCGTCGAGGACGAGCAGGAGCGGCTCGTCGTCTTCGAGGGCCGCGAAGAGCGAGGCGACGAGTGCGGCGGCCTCCGTGGCGTCGGCGACGGGCGCGGGCTCGCCCCGCGCGTCGGCGACCGCCTTGGCGACGCGGTCCCAGAAGACGAGCGGGTTGTCGTCGAGCTCGCCGAGGGAGAGCCAGGCCACGCGATCGTGGCCGTGCAGCGTCTCGAGCCAGGAGACGAGCGCGCTCGTCTTGCCCGCCCCCGGCGGAGCCGAGATCAGCGTGAGCCGGCCCCGCACGCCGGCGTCGATCAGCGCGTGGACCCGGAGCCGATGCACGGTCCGCCGCCCCAGTCTCGGGCCGAGTAGCCGAGCCGGCGACCCACCTTTCGCCGGCGCCGGAGGACCCGAGAGAACGAGCGGGGCGGCGGTCCGCGTCATCCGGAGACGAGCGTCTCACCCCAACCGGGTCAGTGGCAACGGCGCGCCCACGTGTCTCGTGCTACGTGCGTGCACCCGCACGGGCGTTGCCTCTATGGCGTGCGAATGCCTCCGACGGCCTCGGCTCGGTCGTCGATCCGCCTCACCTCGACGAGCTCCAGCCCGAGGCCCTGAATCTGGTCGAGCAGCCCGTGCAGGGCCGACTGGTCCTCGACCGTCCCCCGTAGCACGGTCTCGGCAGGTTCAGCCTCCGCGACGAAGTCGTCGAGGGACGAGAGCGCGCGTTTGCCGAGTCGGCCCCTGACGCGGATCTCGTAGTTCTCCGAAATCACCTGCAGACAGTGGGACGGCGACGGGTGACACGGCATCACCCTCCCCGAGTGACGGCTCAACGCGGTTGCGAAGGCACGTCGTCGAGCTCGACCTTCCTCACCCAGGCGCCGCGCCCCGCGGCCAGGGACTCCACGCGGTGGGCGTCGGCCCGCTCGACGAGGGCGATCGCGGCCGCCTTGCCGGGTTGCAGCCGGTCGGCTACGGCCTGCTCGAAGTCGTCGGTGATCCCGAAGTCTCGTCGCTTCAAGGCGTACGCACCCGCGACGGCCCCACCGGCTGCGGCCGCCAGCGGGAAGCCGATGAACGCGCCGATGACGAGCCCCCACACGCCGCCGTAGCCGGCACCGGCGCGCGGGCTCATCTCGGACGACTCGCGGAGGTGGACGACACCCTCCGGGTCGCGGGCGACGAGGCATGCGTCCTCGATCTCGAACGCGCCGGACGCCGCCGAGACCCGCGCGTCCACGACCGTGTCCCACGCGACATCGGGGTCGTCGAAGACCGCGACGACAAGCGTGTCAGCGGAGCTCATGAGACCGGACCATCGCTCGGAGGCGGGCAGTCTCGAGCCCCTGCGGGTGACGCGCCGTCATCCTGAGAGGGTGAGCTTGGCGCCGGGCGGACGGCGCGTCCGTCAGTCGCCGGTCAGCCGGTACCCGCGGACGTAGTCGACGACGAGCTCCTTCGGATATCCACCCCGATCCGCGTCGTCGCGCGAGAGCTCGTAGAGGCCGAGCATCAGCTGCATCGGATATGCAGGCGACCGGTCGACCACCTTGACGCGCTCGTCGTCGACGAAGAACGCGACGCGCTCGGGCGTCCATTCGGCGGCATAGACGTGAAAGTCGCGGGCGTCGACCGGAGCCGTCTCCCTGGAGAAGTCGTCCACGATCCGCGGATCGCCGAACGGGTGCACGCCCATGCCGACGAGCACGTGGTCCGACGAGACGTCGCGGCCGAAGATCTCGCAGACGCAGATCTCCGCCGAGCGGTCCGGTGCGTCCTCGTAGCCGATCATCCAGAGTGTGGACATCGTGGCCGGGTCGTCGCTCACCTTCGCTCG
>DASSGL010000105.1:0-5222 GCA_035693525.1 Gaiellaceae bacterium
CACCTCGGCCCGATCATCAACGAGAAGCAGGTGAGCCGCGTGCAGCGCATCGTCGACGAGTCGGTCGACGCGGGCGCTGCGGCCGTCGTCGGCGGCTCGCACGACCGGCTCTTCTTCGAGCCGACCGTGCTGCGCGACGTCCGCCCCGGGATGCCGGCGTTCGACGAGGAGATCTTCGGTCCCGTCGCGCCGGTGACGACGTTCAGCACCGACGAGGAAGCGCTCGAGCTCGCGAACGCGACCGACTACGGCCTCGCCGCCGCAGTGCAGTCGGGCAGCCAGACCCGCGCAGCCGAGCTCGCGGAGGGGCTGAAGGCGGGGATGGTCCACGTCAACGACCAGACCGTGAACGAGGAGCCGCCCGCACCGTTCGGCGGCTTCAAGAGCTCCTCGAACGGCGGTCATTTCGGCGGTGTCGGCCAGCTCGAGCTCTGGACCGAGTGGCAATGGCTGACCTCGAGGGAGAAGGCCGAGCCGTTCCCGTTCTAGGCATCACGAACCCCTGCAACCAGGTTGCAACGGAGTTGCAACCTGGTTGCAGCTCGTTGCGCGCGGCGTGACAACCCGTACGGTGCGGGACGCCGCGTTCGACGTCCTGCGCGAATACGAGCTCACGACGCTCTTCGCGAATCCGGGGTCGACGGAGATCACGTTGCTCGCGGACGTCCCGGACGATCTGCGATTCGTGCTCGGGCTGCACGAGAGCTCGGTCGTCGGGATGGCGACGGGCTTCGCGCTCGGCCGCGGCAGGCCGGCGCTCGCGATCCTGCACACGACGGCGGGGCTCGGCAACGGCGTGGCGGCGCTCGCGACCGCGCGTGTGAATCGCGCGCCCCTGGTCGTGCTCGTGGGCCAGCAGGATCGGCGCCATCTCGCGAGCGAGCCGTTCCTCGCCGGCAAGCTTCGCGGGCTCGCGGGCGAATATCCCGTGTGGGTCGACGAGCCGGTCCGCGCGCAGGACGTGCCCGGGGCGATCGCGCGCGCGTACCACGAGTCCGTGACCGGGCGCGGCCCCGCGCTCCTGATCGTCCCGATGGACGACTGGGTCGCGGAAGCCGGCGTGGACGGAGAGCGGATCGCGCCTCACCGGGTTCTTCGCTCGGAGGCCGCAGACCCCGGAGTCGTGTCGGCCCTCGCCGAGTTTCTCGCCGCCGCGGAGCGCCCGGCGCTCGTGGCCGGGTCCGGCGCGGACGAGCCGGGCACTTGGAACGCGCTCGTCGCGCTGGCCGAGCGGCTCGGGTGTCCGGTCTGGCAGGAATCGTTCGGGGGCAGTGTCGGCTTCCCGCAGGACCATCCCCGCTTTGCGGGCCACCTGCCCGGGGACCGCGTGCGCCTGCGCGAGGCGCTCCGGCCGTACGACGCGCTGCTCGTCGTCGGTGGGCCGGCGTTTCGGCAGTACCCGTACGGCCCGGGCCCGTTCGTCGAGCCCGGCACGCGCGTCGCGGTCGTCAGCAGAGACCCTGCCGAGGTGCATCGCAGCACCGCCGATCTCGCGGTGCTGGCGCATCCCGCCCCGACCTGCGCCGCGCTCGCCAACGTCGTTCCCGCGCGGACGGCGTCTGCCGAGACGGCGCCTCCTCCGCCCGCGCCTCCCGCACCGGACGGGCCGATGCGGGCGAGCCACGTCCTCGCCGCGCTCGCCGAGCGGCTGCCCGCCGATGCGATCGTGATCGAGGAGTCGCCGTCGAGTCGCGCAGAGCTCCTTGCGCGCCTTCCGGCGCGTGGGCCGCTCGGCTCGCTCAGCCCGGCGATGGGCGGGCTCGGATTCGCGCTGCCGGCGGCCACCGGGCTGCGGCTCGCCCTGCCCGAACGCGCGGTCGTCGCGATCGTGGGCGACGGCTCGTCGCTCTACTCGATCCAGGCGCTCTGGAGCGCCGCCTATTACCGCGCCGGCGCGCTCTTCGTGATCCTGTCGAACGGCGGCTACGCGATCATGGACCGGCTCGCGGAGATCCAGGGCGGCTCGGGGCCGTGGCCGGCCGTCGACGTTGACGTCGCCGGGCTGGCGCGCGCGCTCGGATGCCCTGCCCGCACGGTCGAGTCGCACGACGGGCTCCTCGAGGCGCTCGACGAGATCGCGCCCGGTCTCGGCACCCGCGAGGAGCCGCTGCTGCTGGAGGTCCGCATCGCTCCCGACGAGACGTTCACGCCGTGAAGGCCGCGCTCATGCGAACCTACCACGCGCCGCTCGAGATCGTCGAGCGCCCGGTGCCCGAGCTGTCGCGCCCTGCCGACGTGCTCGTCCGCGTCGGCGGCGCAGGCGTCTGCGCCACGGACCTGCACGCGATCGACGGGCTGATGGAGCCTGCAGGCGTGACGCTTCCGCGCGTGCTCGGTCACGAGAACGCCGGCTGGGTCGAGGAGGTCGGCGGCGGCGTGAGAACCGTGGCGAAGGGTGACGCGGTGCTCGTGTACCCGCCGTGGAGCTGCGGCCTGTGCGTCGCGTGCCGCCGCGGCAACGACATGCACTGCGCGCGACACGAGTTCACGGGGCTGTCGGTCGACGGCGGCTTCGCGGAGTACGTGCTCGTGCCGGAGCGCTCGCTCGTTCCGCTCCCCGCGGGCGTCGACCCGGCGGCCGTCGCACCACACGCCGATGCGGGGCTCACCGCGTATCACGCGGTGCGACGGCTCGCGCATCTCGCGCTCCCAGGAACGACGGCGGTCGTGATCGGCGTCGGCGGAGTCGGGCACATCGCCCTGCAGCTCGTCCGCGAGCTCACCTCCAGCACGACCGTCGCGATCGACACCGACGAGCGACGGCGCCGGCTTGCCGTGGAGCTGGGCGCCGACGAGGTGCTCGACGCCCCGGAATCCGTCGACGCGGTTCGGGAGCTGACCGGCGGGCGCGGCGCCGACCTCGTGTTCGACTACGTCGGCACGGACCAGAGTCACGCTGATTCGGCGGCCATGCTCGCCCGCGGTGGGACGTATTCGGTGATCGGATACGGCGGCACGATCGCGATCTCCTCGCCGGACCTGGTCCGCAACGAGCAGACCGTCGTCGCGAGTCTCGTCGGCACCTGGATCGATCTCTACGAGATCCTCCACCTGCACGCGGCAGGTCGGATCACGTTGAAGGCCGAGACGCACGCGCTCGACGACGTCAACGACGTGCTTGCGAAGCTGCGCGAAGGCGACGTCACCGGTCGCGCTGTGCTCGTGCCGTAGCAGCGGTCGCCACAGCGGCCCACTTCGCGGGCGTGAGGCCGTAGGCCCGCTTGAACTGGCGGGTAAGGTGGCTTTGGTCGGCGAACCCGGTCCGCGCCGCAACCTGCGCGAGGGGCTCGTTGCTCTCGATCGCCTGGCGGGCCAGCGCGAGCCGCCGCATCGTCCGGTATCGGTCCGGGCTCGTGCCGAAGGCGCGGCGAAAGTGGCGCGCGAGCGTGAAACGGTCGACGCCCGTGATCTCCTCGAGCTTCGAGGAGGGAGCTCGTTCGCATGCATGTGCCGCGAGGTAGTCGCGTGCGAGCTCCACCGATCTGGTGTCGATTCTCGACCTGGGCGCCCCGACCCGGCCGCTCAAGGCTCGGAGAGCATCTGCGATCGCAGTGGTGATGTCGACTCGCGCGAGGTCGCCGATGGGGTCGTCGATCTGCATGAGGAGCGGGACGAGGCGATGCGTAGCGCGGCCCGGCTGTGGCACAGGGTCGTCGACGAACGGCAGGCCGGGACCGTCCAGCGCCTCACGGATGAGCTCGGGAGCGACGTAGAGGATCCGGTAGCCGAAGCCGTCCTCGGTCCCCGCGGCACCGTCGTGAGTCTCGTCGGGATTGAGGATATGCAGCCGGCCCGGAAGACAGATGCGGCGCGCGCCGCGGTACCGAAAAGTCTGTACCCCGGTCAACGTGACGCCGATCGCATAGCTGTCATGGCGGTGAGGCTCGTACGCGCAGGTCCGCAAGAACACATCCGCGAGCTCGAGGCCGGGCGTGCTCTGCGCGACGCGGATCGAGTCCCGCCGCGGGCTGCACGATCGTTCAAGACGTGCGGCGTCGACGCCGCGTAGCGTCTCCCGCATGAGCCGAGCGTATCGCGACGGCGGTGTCTGAGGTCTCGGCGCGGAGATGCGCTGGGGCTCGCTCGTCCCGCTGCTGCTCGCCTCGCTCGGAATCATGGGGAGCCCGGGGCCTGCCACCATCAGTCTGGTCGCCGCAGGCTCCGCGTACGGGGTGCGCCGTTCGCTCGGGTATCTCATCGGGATCATCGCCGGTTCGACGATCGTCCTCATTGCGGTCGCGACCGGAATCACGGCCATCCTGTCGGCGGTTCCCGCCGTCACATCGCCTCTGATCGCGGCCTCGGCCATCTACATCCTCTGGCTCGCGTATCACGTCGCGACCGCTCCTCCGCTCTCCGAGCGAGCCGCGAGCTCGAACGCCTCGGTCGCAGGCGGTCTGGTCCTCGGAGTCGCAAACCCAAAGGCATGGGTCGCGATCGGCGCCGTCTTCGCCGGCGCCCATCTGGCCGACGCCGCGATGCTGGATGCTGTCAGCAAGACCGCGGTGCTGACCGCGATGATTATCGTCATCAACGCGGCGTGGCTCGTCGCCGGCGCATCACTCGCACAGCTGCTCCGCGACGCACGTCGTGCGCGCACGGTGAACGTCTTGCTGGCGGTCGCGCTCGTCGTCGCAAGCGCGGTCGCCTTCGCCCACTGAAAGATGCAACCAGGTTGCTGTGCAACCTGGTTGCAGGATCACTCCGACCCGAGGATGCAACCAGGTTGCTGTGCAACCTGGTTGCAGGGGGTTGCTGCTTAGTGCGGCTTCCGCAGCTGGACGACCTGGTACGGCGCCCCGGACGGGTCATCGATCCCGAACCGCGCATTGACGGCATACAGACGCTTCCCGAAGTCGTCGATGGTGGTCGGAACGCTGAAGTCCGAGTCCGTCAGACGCGTGAGGACGGTGCCCGTTGCGAGGCCCTCCGAGAGTGCGATCACCGCGACCTCGTTGTCCTGATTCTGCACGACGTAGAGCCGCTTTCCGTCCAGGAGGATCCCGTCCCCGTTCGGGACGCTCTCACCGTTCGCGAGCGCGATCGTCTTCGCCGCGCCGGTCCCCGGATCGATGGTGTACAGCCGTCCGTTGACCGTCTGAACCGCGACGAGCGTCGTTCCGTTCGGCGTCGCGTCGATCCCGTTGAGGTTGAAGGCGTTCGCGACGTGGACGTAGTCTCCGCCGAGCGAGATCGTCTGCGCATCGCCGAGCGCACCACCC
>DASSGL010000106.1:0-3688 GCA_035693525.1 Gaiellaceae bacterium
TACCGGCCCGAGGAGCTCTTCGACGACACGGGACGTCTCGTGCCGGAGCTGCGTGCGCTCCCTCCGGAGGGCGAGCGCCGGATGAGCGCCAACCCACACACGAACGGCGGCGTGCTCCTGCAGGAACTGTCGCTGCCCGACTTCCGCGACTACGCGGTCGAGGTCGACAAGCCCGCCACGAGCTCGAGCGAGGCCACGCGTGTCCTCGGCGGCTTCCTCCGCGACGTGATCGCGCGCAACCCGAGGTCGTTCCGCTTGTTCGGGCCGGACGAGACGGCGTCGAACAGGCTCGACGCCGTCTTCGAAGCCACCGGACGCACATGGGACGCGGAGCTCGAGCCGACGGACGACCACCTGGCACGGGACGGTCGCGTGATGGAGGTCCTTTCGGAGCACCAGTGCCAGGGTTGGCTCGAGGGTTATCTCCTCACGGGCCGCCATGGGCTCTTCAACTGCTACGAGGCGTTCATCCACATCGTCGACTCGATGTTCAACCAGCACGCGAAATGGTTGAAGGTGACGCGCGACATCCCTTGGCGCCGGCCGCTCGCCTCCCTGAACTACCTCCTCTCCTCGCACGTGTGGCGCCAGGACCACAACGGCTTCACGCACCAGGATCCCGGCTTCATCGACCACGTCGTGAACAAGAAGGCGGAGATCGTGCGTGTCTACCTGCCGCCCGATGCGAACACGCTGCTGTCGGTCGCCGACCACTGCCTGCGCAGCCGCCATTACGTGAACGTCGTGGTCGCAGGTAAGCAGCCGGCGCTCGACTATCTCTCGATCGAAGACGCGATCATCCACTGCAAGCGCGGCGCCGGCATCTGGGAGTGGGCGTCGAACGACGATTCCGGCGCACCCGACGTCGTCCTCGCCTGCTGCGGCGACATCCCCACGCTCGAGACGCTTGCCGCCGCCGATCTGCTGCGGCGTCACCTGCCCGAGCTGATGGTACGCGTCGTCAACGTCGTCGACCTGATGCGACTCCAGCCCGACGCCGAGCATCCCCATGGTCTCCCCGACGCCGAGTTCGATGCGATCTTCACGCAGGACCGGCCGGTCGTCTTCGCGTACCACGGCTATCCGTGGCTCATCCACAGACTCACCTACCGCCGAACGAATCACCGCAACATCCACGTCCGCGGCTACAAGGAGGAGGGAACGACGACGACGCCGTTCGACATGGTGATGTTGAACCACCTCGACCGCTTCCACCTCGTCATGGACGTCATCGACCGCACCCCCGGTCTCCTGAGCTCCGCCGGGCGGGTGCGCCAACAGATGGAGGACCAACGCCTGAAGGCGCGGGCGTACACGCGGGAGTACGGTGAGGATGCGCCGGAGATCCGCGGCTGGACGTGGCCTTACTGAACGACGTTCTCGTCGTCAACGCGGGCTCGACAAGCCTGAAGCTGACCATCGTCGACGACGTCGACGAGTCGCGTGCAGTCGACTCGCTTCGCGCTGCGCCGGCGGTCGCTGCCGTCGGTCACCGCATCGTCCACGGCGGCGATCGGTTCGTGGAGCCGACACTCGTCGACCAGGCGGTGCTCTCAGAGCTCGAGGCACTCGTCGAGCTCGCGCCGCTTCACAACGCCCCGGCGATCGCGGCGATCAGGGAAGCGCGCCGAGCGCTGCCGAACGCGGCCCACGTCGCCGTCTTCGACACCGCGTTCCACCGGACGCTGCCGGCGGTCGCGCGGACGTATCTCCTGCCGGAGCGCTTTCGAGCGCTCGGCATCCATCGTTTCGGCTTCCACGGGCTCTCGGTTGCGTGGGCGGCGTCGCGCGTCACGGTGCCGCGGCTCGTGGTGTGCCACCTCGGCGGAGGCGCCTCGGTGACGGCGGTGCGCGACGGAGCGTCGGTCGACACGACGATGGGCTTCACCCCGCTCGAGGGCGTGCCGATGGCCACACGGGCCGGCTCGATCGATCCCGGGGTGCTTCTCTACCTTCTCCGCCACGGCGTCGGCCTCGACGATCTCGACGATGCGCTCGAGCACGAGTCCGGGTTGACGGGCGTCGCCGGCACCGGCGACGTCGCCGAGCTCGAGCGCGCGGGCACGCCCGAGGCCGGGCTCGCGCTCGACGTCTACTGCTACCGCATCGCGCAGGCGGTCACGGCGATGTCGGTCGCCCTCGGCGGCGTCGACGCCCTTGTCTTCACCGCGGGAGTCGGAGAGCACTCGCCGCGGGTGCGCGCGGACGTCTGCGGGCGGCTGGAGCTACTCGGCGTCGCCCTCGACGGGGCGGCGAACGCTGCCGCGAGCGGCGACGCCGACATCGCCGCTGCGTCCTCGAGGGTCGCGGTGCGCGTCGTGGCGGCGCGCGAGGACGTCGTCGTCGCGCGCGCGGTACGCGGGCTCGTTCAGCGCTCCCAGGGTTAGCGCGCTCACCGCGGGCCGGTCCGCGTGGGCCGGTACCGTGATGAGCCGTGGTGTTCGGGGGTCGAACCTGGCCGCGGAGGCGTCCTCCGGAGCGACAGCTTGCGGTCGATCTCGGCACGGCGAATACCGTCGTCTACCGTCGCGGAGCCGGCGTCGTCCTGTTCGAGCCGTCGGTCGTCGCGATCGACGAGCGCACGGGCGAGGTGCACGCCGTCGGCGAGGACGCACGCCGGATGATCGGTCGCACGCCCGCGCACATCCGCGCCACACGGCCGTTGCGTCACGGGGTGATCGCCGACTTCGAGGTCACGGAGCAGATGCTCCGTCATTTCATCCGGCGCGTGATCGGGAGACTCGGCAGACGCGCGGACGTGATGGTGTGCGTGCCGAGCGGCGTCACGCAGGTCGAGCGCAACGCGGTCACGGATTCGGCGCTCGCCGCGGGAGCCTCGCGCGCATTCCTGATCGAGGAGCCGTTCGCCGCGGCGATCGGCGCCGGCCTCCCGGTGGCCGAGGCGACCGGGTCGCTCGTCGTGGACGTGGGTGGCGGCACCTCCGAGATGGCCGTCACCGCACTCGGCGGCATGGTGATCGCGCACTCACTCCGCGTCGGCGGCTACGACCTGGACGAGGCGATCGTCCGCCTGGTCCAGAACGAGGAGAAGCTCCTCATCGGCCAGGAGCAGGCCGAGGCCCTCAAGATCGAGATCGGGTCGGCCGTGCCGGACGCGCTCGTCAACGAGTCGGCCCAGGTGGCGGGCCGCGACCTGACGACCGGTCTCCTTCGCCGCGCGACCGTCAGCGCGTCGTCCGTGCGCGAAGCGCTGCACCGGCCGCTCGCGCAGATTGCAGCCGCCGTCACCGACGTCCTCGAACGGACTCCCCCGGAGCTCTCGGCCGATATCGGTGCGCACGGGCTCACGCTCGTCGGAGGCGGCGCGCTGCTGCACGGCTTCGACCGGCTGATCGAGCAGGAGACCGGCCTGGACGTCACGATCGACGCCGATCCTCTGACCACGGTCGCGCGCGGCGCGGGCGAGGCGCTCGAGGAGCTCGAGACTCTGCGGCCGGTTCGGCGGTCGCGTTAGCCCTCGACGGCGGGCGGGACGTTGTGGTTCTGCCGGAAGAGGTTGTCCGGGTCGAACTTGCGCTTGAGCTCGCGCAGGCGCGCGAACTTCTCGGGGCCGAAGGCCGCCTCGACGCGCTCGAGCGGCTCGTCTCGGCCCATGTAGTTCAGATATCCGCCGCCGCGGGTCGAGTGCGGTTGGACTCCGTCGGCGAAGTCCCGGGCCCAGGCGGTC
>DASSGL010000107.1:0-8099 GCA_035693525.1 Gaiellaceae bacterium
CGGCGTCGTCCCGCCCTCGGGCGTGCACGTCACGTTCCCGAGCGACTGGAAGCCGAGGCCGAGAGCCTGCCCGTTACCCGGAATGGTGGACGTGGCGTTGATCGTGTTGTTCTTGTTCTGCCACGTGCACGTCGTTCCGGCTACCGCGCAGATCGTCTCGACTACGTCGAAGCTCGAGCTCGTCGCGTTGATCCCCGTCGTCGGGTCGGTCACCTTGAGGTGGTTCAGCACCTCGACGTCCGCCGGCGTAAGGGTCGCCGATCCGACGCGCGGCTGCGACCCGGTTCCGGACCACGTGATGCCGCTCAGCTTTGCGTTCACGAGATGCGGGGGCGAGTCGACCTTCGTCAGCGACGCTCCCGTGTAGTTGACGTCGGGGTCCCCGCAGGTGTCCTTGGCCGTGATGCTGAGCGGCTTGGCGGCATTGACGACGATCTGGGGGACGAATAGATGGGGATCGACAGTTGTGATCTCGGTCTCGATGGGGGCGAAGTCGAAGCTCCCGAGCGGCCTGAGATCGGAGGCGGCGACGTCGAGCAGCATGTCGTTGCCCGGTTGGCCGCTGAAGTCGTTCGACTGCTTCGCCTCGACCGTCCAGGACGCGCCGGCGGTGCATACCGCGGGCACCGTCGTGGTGACGTCGGCCGAGACGATGCCGCCCTTTCCGAGCGCCGTCTGGCTCGACTTCGCGCGGAACTGCACAACATTGTTGACGACGGTGACGTTGAAGCCCGAGTTCGTGACGTTGCTGACGGCCCCCACGGTGAAGCCGGCCGGCGGCGTGAAGTTCGCCGAGCCGAGCGCCTGCTGCGCCCTGGGGTCGTTCGTCAGGGTCAGCGTGAACGACCCGGGAGTGTTCAACGTCCGATGGACGTTCGCCACATACGGCTTCGTGCCGGCCGCCTGCGCCGAGCCGATCAGGGCCACCGCGGCCGCCGTCCCGGCGAATGCAACCAGGCCGCCTCCACGTCTGAGCCCGCTGCCCCAACCCGTCGAGGCTCGCCTTGCGCGCATCCTCACTCCTTTCCCCTACCGCAGTAAGCTCGCCGGCCCGCACCGGCGTTTGCCGCCCAAGTTGCCGAGTTAATCACAGTTCTCGCGATGTTCCAAGACCACACGGTCTAGGCCAGAACGGCCACGGCCGCGCGCTGCGCCTCGAAGACGACGCGCTCGACGTCGCCGAGATCCTCGCCGTCCGCCTGAAGCGGCATCGGCGCATCGCAGACGATCTCGACCCGGTCCAGGTCGTGCCCGAGGAGGACGTCGCCCTCCCGCGGGTGACCGCGCAGGAGCCCGTACGACGTTCGTACGAGCGAGCGGCGCCGGACGCGGACGGGCGCCACGACGTCGAGGCCGAGCTCGAAGTCCGCGGCCGGCACGAGCTGCACGGCGATTCCACCCGCGTAGGTGTACGGCGAGCCGTTCGCGACGAACGCGAACGCCGCCCTCCCGAGCCCGACCACCTCGAGCGCGGGCTCCAGATGCCCGCGGTTCGCGACGAGGGCAGCGACGACGGCGCGCGCAAACGCGAAGTCGCCGGGCCTCCTTCCGTCTTCGCCGCGGCCCATCTCGTTCACGCGGCGGACGGCCTCCGCATCGAGCCCGACCCCCGCAGCGAACGCGAACCGGCGCCCGTTGACGCTCCCGATCGTGATCCGCCGCGTCCGACGCTCCGCCAGCGCATCGGCGAGCTGCCGCGCGGCCGCCTCCGGATCGAGAGGCAAGCCGAGCGCACGCGGGAGCACACTCGTTCCGCCGCCCGGCACGAAGCCGATCGGCACGTCGGCGTGCAGACCGTTCAGGGCCTCGTTGAAGCCGCCGTCGCCGGAGAACACGACGATCGCGTCGCTTCTGCTCCGGCCCGCGTCCCCGACCAGCTCGGTCGCGTGCCGGGGGCGTTCCGTGCGCATCGTCGCCACCTCGCCTGCACGCGACAGCTCGCGCTCGACCGCGGCGATCCCCTCCTCGGTCACCCGCGTCGCAAACGGGTTCACGACGAGAACGATCTTCATCGGCTCGAGTAGCCGCGCATCCCGTCGAGGAGGAGCGAGGTGAAACGATCCGCGAGCTCGTCCGTCGGCGCCCCGGGACGGAGCCAGGTGTAAGCCCAGTTCGCCGCCGAGAGCGCGAGGAGAGCGGCGGTCGAGTCGTCGAGGTCGGAGCGCAGCTCGCCGAGGTCGCGCCCCTCGCGGAAGAGCGCACGAAAGCGCTCTTCGTAGCGCCGGCGCTCCGCGAGGAACGTCTCTCGCCGCTCGCCGGCGAGGTAGCGCCATTCCCGTGTGAAGACGGTCGCGAGGTCGAGCTGGTCGGCGACGACCCGGAGGTGGCCGCGCAGGGCGGCACGGATCCGCTCGATGACCGGCCCTTCGTCGGGCACCTCGTCGAGTGCACGATGGAACGCGGCCGCGCCGTCGCGGGCGACCTCCCAGAGGAGGTCGGCCTTCGACTCGATGTGGGCGTAGAGCGAGCCCTTCTGCACGCCGAGCGCATCGGCGAGGTCGCCGACCGAGGTGCCGTGGTAGCCCTTCTCCGCGAAGAGCCGGGCCGCCGCGCGCGTCAGCTCTCGATGGCGGGCGGAGATACACTCAGCCTAACGATCGTTCGGTTGGGAGGCCACATGTCCGCAGTCGAGGTTCCGCGCTCCGAGCAGGCCTTTCTCGAATACGTGCAGGCCGGCGGCCAGGTCGAGGCGACCGATCGGCTGCCCGACGAGTACCGGGCGAAGCTCGTCAAGTTCATCGAGATGCACGGCAACTCCGAGCTCATGGGGGTGCTGCCCGAGCGCGAGTGGATCCTCCGGGCGCCGACGCTGCAGCGGAAGCTCGCGCTGACGGCGAAGGTGCAGGACGAGGTCGGCCACGCCCAGCTCATCTATCGCGTCGTCGAGGACCTGGGCAAGCCGCGTGAGCGCTGCCTCGAGGACCTCGTCTCCGGCAAGGCGAAGTTCCACAACGTCTTCCACTATCCGACGAAGACGTGGGGCGACGTCGGCGTGATCGCCTGGCTCGTGGACGCGGCGGCGATCATCAGCCAGAAGGCGCTCCTCAAGTGCTCCTACGCGCCGTACGCGCGAATCATGAAGAAGATCTGCTGGGAGGAGTCGTTCCACATCCTGCACGGCCGCGACGTGATCCTCGCGATGGTCACCGGGACGGCCGAGCAGTTCGAGCTCGTGCAGGAGGCGCTCGGCCGCTGGTGGGGGCCGCTGATGCAGTTCCACGGCAATCCGATTCCACGCGAGGACGACCCGATGTTCCAGTGGCGGATCAAGTCGCAGGGAAACGAGGAAGCGCGGCAGCAGTTCCTCGAGGGCTATGTCCCGCAGATCCGCGAGCTCGGCCTCGAGGTTCCGGACCCGAAGCTGCGCAGACGCGACGACGGGACGTGGGAGTACAGCGAGCCGGACTGGGACGAGCTGCGGACCGTCGTCACCGGGCACGGGCCGCGCACCGCCGACCGGCTCGCGTTCCGGGCGCGCTTCCTCGAGCAAGAGCGGTGGGTGCGCGACCTCGTGCTCGCGGCCTGATGATCTTCGAGGTATTCCGCCAGGACCGCCGCGGCGCGGCGTTCGAGCATGCGGGCTCGGTCGTCGCTCCGGACGCCGAGTTCGCGGAGGCGTGGACACGCGAGCAGTACGGGCGCCGCGGCGAGTCGGTCGCCCTGTGGCTCGTCCCGCGCGACGCGGTTCACGTCGTCGACGACTGGACCGACGAGTTCGATCTCAAGTATCGCCGCGTCGACGGCTACTCGATCAAAGCCCGCCTGAAGGAGGCTCGTGAACGAGCAGCTGATCGCACTCGCTGACGACGAGCTCGTGATCGGGTGGCGCGACTCCGAGTGGACCGGCGTCGCGCCGCTCCTCGAGGAGGACGTCGCGTTCTCTTCGATCGCCCAGAACGAGATCGGGCACGCACGGGCCGTGTACGAGCTGCTGAGCGACGATGCCGATGCCCTGGCGCTCGACCGCGCGGTCGACGAGTACCGTTGCGCGCCGCTCGTCGAGCTGCGCTTGCTCGTTTGGGCGCACGCGATAGCGCGCCGCTGGCTCTACGAGGTCGCGGACGAGATCCGGATCGCGGCGCTGAAGGGCGACGCGGATCCTGCGATCGCGGGACTCGCTGCGAAGATCGATCGCGAGGAGGCGTATCACCGCATGCACGCGGAGATGTGGCGCGAGCGGCTCGCCGACACGCCGCAGTTTCGCGCAGCTGTCGCGGAGCTCTGGCCATACGCGCTCGGCATCCTCCCCGTTGAGCAACGTGAGGCACTCGCGTCCCGCGTCGGGCTGGACGTGGTCGAGGCCGTCGAGCGAGGCACGCACACCGACGAGCTCGCGGACCTCCTGGAGGAGATGACGAGCGTGCGCCGCTCGGCGCCGGCCGGTGCGCAATGGTGACGGCGGCGCAGGTGTGGGACGCGCTCGAGGCGATCCCTGACCCTGAGATTCCCGTCGTCTCCCTCGTGGACCTCGGCGTCATCCGTTCGATCGATGTCGAGGATGGACATGTGCGCGTCGAGCTGACGCCGACGTTCCTCGGCTGCCCCGCGCTCGAGGCGATGCGGCTGGCTCTCGAGAACGCGGTGAGCGAGCTCGGCGGCGAGCCTGACGTCCGCGTGATCCAGGACGACTCCTGGTCGACCGACAGGATCACGCCGAACGGCCGTGAGAAGCTGCGCGCCGCCGGCTTCGCTCCGCCCGCGCCGCGCGAGGCGGGGGCGCCGACGCTCGTGCAGCTGAAGGCGCGCGTGCACCGGTGTCCGTACTGCGGCTCGACCGACACGACGCTCGAGAACCTGTTCGGCCCCACGCCGTGCCGGTCGCTTCGCTTCTGTCGAAGCTGTCGTCAGCCGTACGAGCAGTTCAAGACGATCTGAGGAAGTCGAGCACGCGCTGCGTCAGCAGCGCAGTGGCTCCCGCGTCGTAGGACGGCAGGCTCGAGTCGGCGAAGTAGTGCTCCTTGCCCGGATAGAGGAAGAGCTCGGCGTTGTCGTTCGACTCGACGATCTCGCGGGCGGCATCGATGTCCCCTTCGTCGACGAAGTACGGATCGGCGTTCATGCCGTGAATCTGCACCGGCACGCCCGACGGCCAAGTCCCGAACTCGGATGCCGGCACACAGGAATAGAACAGAAGCGCCCCGCGCGCGCCGGGGCGCGTCTGCGTGAGCTTCTGCGCGGGCACGACGCCGAGCGAGAAGCCGGCGTACACGAGCTCGTTCGGCAGGGCATCCGCGGCTCGATCGCCGCGCGCCATGATCTCCTCGAAGCCGAGCTCTTTCACATGGGCCATGCCTTCGTCGATGCTGCCGAAGGTGCGGCCCTCGAAGAGGTCGGGCGCGTGCACGGTGTGGCCTGCCTGTCGCAGCTCGTCCGCGAACGCCGTGAACCCTTTCGTCTGACCCATCGCATGGTGGAACAGCATGACCTCTGCCATCTCGCCTCCCCTGTCGTGTGCCGGCCCCTGACGGCGGATCGTAGACGGTCACCCGCAGCGGGTTAACGCCACCCAATCCGCAGGTGAGAGAATTGCCGGGTGCTCCCGCTTTCCGACGGGCTCCCGGCGCGGCGCTTTCCGATCGTCAACGTCTCGATCATCGTCGCCAACTTCGCGGTCTGGATCTTCTACGAGATTCCGCACCTTCAGTCGGCGGTGTTCCATGCTTCGTTCTATCCCTGCACGGTCGACAACACGTGCCAGGGACCGGAGTCGTGGGGCGTCAGCTGGATCACCGCGATGTTCCTGCACGGAAGCTGGGACCACATCCTCGGGAACATGCTTTTCCTGGCCGTCTTCGGCAAGAACGTCGAGGACGCCTTCGGCCCAGTCCGCTACCTCGCCTTCTACTTTGCCGGCGGGTTCGTCGCGACGATGACGCAGACGCTGATGACGCTCGCATTCGGCACCGCAGCGGAGGCGCGGGTCCCCAATCTGGGAGCGAGCGGCGCGATCGCCGCCGTGCTCGGGGCGTACTTCGTTCTCTACCCCAACTCGACCGTGCGCGGACTGGTGGTGATCTTCCCGGTGCAGCTGTCGGCCTGGTTCTTCCTCGGTGCCTGGTTCCTGTACCAGCTCGTCGAAGCGAACTTCGGAGTGTTCGGCGCCGCTTCGAACGGCGGCGGTGTCGCCTTCTTCGCGCACGTCGGGGGCTTCGTCTTCGGTGCGCTCGTCGCCTTCCTGCTCACGAGGGCAGGTCGGGTCGCTCCTCAGGACGGCAGCACGGGACTCCACGCCCCCGCCTGACATTGCCCGCGACGGCCGCCACGGACGAGGTTCTAGCCTCGCCTCTCCTTCTTCACAATCCGGTAGCCGACGGAATCGACAATGGCGAACCCCAGTGCCGCTGCGATAAGAATCATGATCATGGTGTACGCGACACGGCCGGTTCCGGCGACCCACGCCACCAGGAAAAGAATGCCGGAATACAGCGCGAACCTCATAACGTGAGCGGGCATCGAAGAGCGGAGGCTGCCCTTGCCCGCCGAGTTTCCCGCGTCCCCGCTCACCGGCACCAGCTTACAACTCGGAGTCCTACGTCGGGCCGGGCGCAGTCGCCGACGGTACCTCCACCGGCAGAAGATCTGCATCCTCTGCGGACTCCTCTTCATATTGCTTCGCGACACGCAGATCGAAATAGAGGTAGGTGGAGGCGATCGCGGCGAACGGGAGCACGAAGACGTAGACGGCGCCCGAGATCAGATTGATGAAGTTGAACGAGGCGCTGCTGACGAAGAGCAGGAGCGTTCCCACGAGGGGGCCGAGCAGGACTGCGATGACGATGACGAAGAGCAGCATCGACGCGACGCGCCACCAGTTCCCGCGGACGAGTCGTCCGCTTCGCCGCAGGGCAGAAAGGCCGGAGGTCGCTTCGAGGACGACGACCTGTGCCAGGAACGCCCAGCGAACGAGCAGCCAGACGGCCAGCAGCACCGCGACCGACGTGAGGCTCACGACGGCCAGGATCACCGCAGCGATCAGGACGACGCCGAGGAGCGGGCCGAGCCTGGGCAACACCTTCTTGTAGGCGGCACGTGCGCCGGCTTTGCGGCCGGCGTCGATGTCGACCATCGCGACGGCAGTGGCGGCGTTGACGACGGCGAGGCCGAAGACGGTGAAGACGACCCCGAGCGCGAACGCGAGAGAGTCGACGACGGCGTTCGTGCTGCCCGCGGAGTTGACCAGCCCATTCAGTGCGCCGACTCTGAAGATCAGGTACTGGACTCCGGTGATCAGGAGCCCCAGCGGGAAGAAAAGGAGCCCGATCCCGAGGAACACCGGCAGGTGCTCGAGGTACATCCGCCGGCTCGCGTTGACGATCGCTCCCCACGTGCGGCGATGCTCGAGGTGCAGCGGAGCCGAGGGCTGCCAGCGCGTTCGGGAGGTGAGCCACAGGACGAGCGCAAGCAGCACCGCGACGGCGATGTAGAACGGCGACGGACTGCGGACGAGCGCCGTGAGCAAGCTCGACCCGACTGCGACCGCACCGCAGAAGAATCCCGTAGCGGTCGTTCCGACCGATCCGCCGGCCGGGACGGTGAAGCTGTTGTCGTGCCACGCGGCGTTTGCCCACGTGATCGGCTTCGTCCACTGCGGCTTCGTGTTCGGCCCGGTCGGGCCGTTGTAGAAGCCCTCGTGCTCCTCGCCCCAGTGCCCCTGATAGCCGAGCCACGGATAGGCGCGCAGGTACTCCGCCTTGGCGGTCGGAATCAACGCGACCTGCGGACGCATCTCGGTCGAGGGGCCGTTGGTGTCGTCGCAGCCGACACCCTGCGCGGCGCTCCGGCCGAGGTGGAGCGCCGAGGTGTAGTAGTTCGCATGCGATCCGAGCGCCGGGTAGACGACCGGATGAGTGCCTCCGACCACGTGGAGCTTCTGGTCACCCCACTGCGCGCTCTCTGCGCCCTCGTGCTGGCTGAAGCCCAGGAGCGCGGGCTTCAGATGCAGCGCCTGCGACGGCGTGGCCGCGTCGAAGTCGAGCTGGACCATCTCCCAGTCGCCTTCGTGCTTGTCGTTGAAGTCGTTGAAGACGTAGAAGAACCAGTACTGAAGCGCAAGCTTGTTCGGGTAGGCGGGCTCGGTGACGATGCGTGCATAGGTCGTC
>DASSGL010000108.1:0-14568 GCA_035693525.1 Gaiellaceae bacterium
ACGAGGCCGACGCGATCAGGATCGCCAACGACACGCCGTATGGACTGTCCGGCTCGATCTGGACGGAGAACGGCGCCCGCGCGCTTCGCGTCGCGAGGGCACTGGAGACGGGCGTGCTGTCGATCAACTCGAACAGCTCGGTGCGACCGTCGACGCCGTTCGGCGGCACGAAGCAGTCCGGCTTCGGGCGGGAGCTCGGCATGCACGCGCTCGAGGGCTACAGCGAGGTCAAGAACGTCTTCTACTCGACGAAGGGCTGAGGTGGCGGGACGCCTGGAGGGCAAGGTCTGCGTGATCACCGGCGCCGGCGGCGGCATGGGGGAGGAGGCTGCACGCGTCTTCACCGACGAGGGCGCCAAGGTGGTCGTGGCCGACATCGACAAGGAGGCGGCGGCGAGAGTCGCCGAGACCATCGGCCAGAGCTTCGCCGTCCAGGTCGACGTGTCCGACGAGGACTCCGTGCAGGCGATGTACCGCGTCGCCGCCGAGGAGCACGGCGGCATCGACGTGCTCTACAACAACGCCGGCATCTCGCCGGCCGACGACGCCTCGATCCTGGACACGTCGAGCGAGGCGTGGGACCGCGTGCAGGCGGTGAACACGCGCGGCGTCTTCCTCTGCTGCAAGTACGGCATCCCGTATCTGCTCGAGCGCGGCGGCGGCTCGGTGATCAACGTCGCATCGTTCGTCGCCATCGTCGGCGCCGCGACCTCGCAGATCTCGTACACGGCGTCGAAGGGCGCGGTGCTGTCGATGAGCAAGGAGCTCGGCGTCCAGTTCGCGCGGCAGGGTGTGCGCGTGAACGCGCTGTGCCCGGGCCCGGTCGAGACGCCGCTGCTGCTGCGGATCTGGAGCGAGACGCCCGGCGCTGCTGAGCGGCGCCTGGTACACGTTCCGATGGGGCGGATGGCGAAGCCGCGCGAGATCGTGAACGCGGCGCTCTTCCTCGCGAGCGACGAGTCGAGCTACGTGAACGCGTCGACCTTCGTCGTAGACGGCGGCTTGACAGCCGCATACGTCACGCCCGAGTGAAGCTCTATGCAACCTGCCTTCAGGCAGGTTGCAGTCGTTGAACCCGCGAGTGCGTTCCGAACGACCGCGACCAGGCTGAAGCCTGGTTGCTGAAGGGGGAACGCAACCTGCCTTCAGGCAGGTTGCGGTCGTTGAATCGGCGAGCGGGTTCCGAACGCCCGGTCGCTACTCGTTGCCGACGACCTGGACGAGCCAGCGCCGGTCGCGCTCTCGGTCCAGCTCGATGAAGAGGACGCGCTGCCACGTGCCGAGCTGCAGCTCACCTTCGCGCACCGGTACGGACTCACCCGCGGTGCCCATCAGCATCGCCATGCAGTGGGAGTGCCCGTTGCCCTGCTCCATGTCCTCCGGGCAGATGTTCTCTGTGCGGCGATCGAAGTCGTCGTGCGCGTAGTAGCACTCGGAGGGAACGAGACGGCGAAGCAGCTGAGCGAAGTCCTCGAGGAACCCGGTCTCGAACTCGTTCACTCGCACGCAACATGTCGTGTGTGGCGAATAGACGCAGGCGATTCCCTCGGCGACGCCGCTCTCGCGAACCGCCTCCTGTACCTCGTCGGTGATGTCCGTGACCGTCAGCCCGCCCGCCGTGCGGAGCCTCGTCTCGCGCTGGAAGACCTTCACGGGGGCCTATTCTGCCGTGTGCCGCCCCAGGCAGCATGGGAAACCGGCACTCTCAGCAGAACCTGCACGACGCGGGCCCGTAGCTCAGCTGGTTAGAGCAGGGGACTCATAATCCCTTGGTCCCAGGTTCGAATCCTGGCGGGCCCATCTTCTGGTTCTCCACACCGACCCGTGGACAGCACGGATTTGTTGTGGAGATCGAACAAAAGTTGTGGACGACGCATTGACGCGCCGGCATGCGCATGGGTTACTCACGGCTCGACCGCTTCCGACGTAGTGAGGGCTCGATATGGCGCCGAAATCAGCGTCTATGCCGCTCCTTAGAAGTGAGGTTGTCCGTTGTGTCGAATGCGACCTGGTCGCGGACACTGCGGGCGGCTGGAAGGCCTATCTGGGTGGCGGTTTCGAGGGCGAACCCGTCGAGGTGGTCGTGTACTGCCCCACCTGTGCCGAGCGCGAGGTCGGCGAGGCCGGGTAACGCAAAACCGGGCCCGCGCGGCCTCCTCCTTCCCCGTGCTGACGAGGCAGCACCCTCTCTCCCCACCGCGCGGGCCCGGTTCGATTTTGTTCGATTAGCGTTCGCAGGGCCTTCGGTTGCGGAGGCCCCTTCCGCCTGTCACAGTTCCGGCCAAGGCGTCGTGCGCGACACGGGAGAGCGCGGCGCGGGCCGGAGGAATCGCGATGCGTCGCTGGGAACGCATCTGCGGCAGCACCGCTCTCGCGGTGGCTCTTCTGGCAGGCGTGCCCGCAGGTCAGGCACACGCGGTCGGCGCTCGCGCGGTGAAGCATCAGTGCGAGCCGAGCTACGACTACGCCGGCGTGCAGCAGGCGACGGCGACGTCGGGGATCCGGGCCGTCGTGACCACGATCACCCCGCCGGTCGTACGTACGGGGCACGTCGGCGCGTGGCTCGGCGTCGGTGGCCCCGGGCTCGGGCCGAGCGGCTCCGACGAGTGGTTGCAGGTCGGCTATGCCTCGTTCGAGTCGGGGCAGACGCAGATCTACTACGAAGTGACCAAGCCCGGCCGGCCGACGGTCTACCACACCGTCAAGGACAGGATCCCCCTCGGCGAGAGCCACCTCCTGACGGTGCTCGAGGTTCGTGGGCGACCGGGCAGCTGGCGCGCATGGGTCGACGCGACGCCTGTCACCCCCGTCATCGCTCTCGCAGAGAGCCACGGACGCTTCGCACCGTTGGCGCTCGGCGAGACGTGGAACGCCGGCTCGCAGGAATGCAACGGGTACGGCTACCGCTTCACTCGACTCCGGACGGCGAAGGATCTCGGGGGCTCGTGGGGGCGGAGCGCGCCCGGGCACGTCTGGCACGACCGGGAGAACCAGTTCCTTCGGCTATCGCCGGACTCGTTCGTGGCCCGCACGACCTCGCCGCCGGAACCGTCTCGCCGCTGACACCACCGCGAGCGCGGCGAACACCCACCACGAGACATGGACGACGGGGTCCTTCGGGAAGCCGATCGCGATCCCGCTCCTGCCCGCCGCCACGCGAACCCGCGGGCCGAGAGAACGACCGCGCTCGTCGAGCAGGCGGTCGACGTGATCGAACCGGTCGCTGTCCACGGGCGGGAGTCTATGGGCGGAGCGAGCGCTGACTTTTGGCCCTCAAGTCGGGAGCCGGGCCGTCCGATACAGCCGTCATGCAGCCACTCGGACTGCGGCTCGGGCTGACGCCCCGCTTTCTGCTGCTCAGCGGCGTCTCCCTGCTCGCACTCGGCGTCTGCGCGTACTCGGTGCTCTCGCACCTCCTTCGCGCACGCGCGTTCGACGAGGCGAAGGCAACGGCAACCCTCGTCGCGCGCGTCGGCGTCCAGTCCCACATCTCCTCCTCCCAGCTGACGTGGGGGATGTCTCCATCGAGTGAGCGAGTCCTCGATCAAGCGATCCGCTCCGGCGACGTCTACGGCTCCGAGCTCCTCGACCTCACGGTCTGGAACCGCTCCGGCGTGCTCGTCTACTCGCCCAAGCACGACCAGGCGCCGGCCCAGGACTACGGCTTCTCGACCGCAACCGGTGTCGACGGCCCGGGCAGCCTCGCGCGCCGCCGAGGGCTTTCCGGCCGCACCGTCGTCGAGCTCACGACCGTGGCGGGCGTACGCGGCAAGGGAACGGTCCGCGTGCTCGAGACGTACGTCCCTCTCAAGTACAAGGGCGACTTGATCCCGAGCGGCGTGGTCCGCATCGGGCTTCCCTACGCCCCCGTCGCCAAGGCGATCTCGGGCGAAGGGCTCGACCTCGCCCTCGTGCTCGGCATCGGCCTCGCCGTGCTCTACGGGCTTCTCTACCGCATCGTCGCGAGCGCGTCGCGCCGGCTCAGGGAGGAGTCGCTCCGCAACGAGCACCTCGCGCTGCACGACGCGCTCACCGACTTGCCGAACCGCACCCTCTTCGCCGATCGAGTCGAGCAGGCGATCGCATTCGCGGAGCGGAACCAGTCGACCGGGGCGATTCTCGTCCTCGACGTCGACCACTTCAAGGACGTGAACGACACGCTCGGCCACCATGCCGGCGACCGCCTGCTGCGCGATGCCGCGGAGCGGCTGCGAGCGGTCGTTCGCTCCTCGGATACCGTTGCGCGTCTCGGAGGCGACGAGTTCGCGGTGCTCCTGAACGACGTCTCCGACGTCGACGGCGCCACGAAGGTCGCGGAGCAGATCCGTACCGCGCTCGCAGTTCCGGTCGAGCTCGAAGGCATCGACGTAGAGGTGGAGCCGAGCATCGGCATCGTGCTCTTCCCGGAGCACGGCTCGACGCCCGACGACCTCCTTCAGCGCGCCGACGTCGCGATGTACGAGGCCAAGCGTGAGAAGACGCGCTTCGCCGTGTACAGCGCACGGCGAGACGAGCACACGCCGCGACGGCTTGCGCTGCTCAGCGAGATGCGCCGGGCGATCGAGCAGAAGGAGCTTCTGCTCCATTACCAGCCGATCGTCGACATCGGCACCGGCCGGGTGACCGGGGCGGAGGCGCTGGCGCGCTGGCAGCACCCCGTGCACGGGCTCGTGCCGCCCGGTGAGTTCATCCCCCTCGCCGAGCGCACCGGCTTGATCAGGGAGCTCACGCTCTACGTCCTCGAGGCCGGGCTCGACCAGCTGTCGCGCTGGCGCCGCGCGGGCATCGACTTGACGCTGTCGGTCAACCTGTCCGCGCGCAACCTGCTCGACCGGAGCCTCGCCACGACGGTTGCGCGCCTGCTCGAGGCCCGCGAGGTGCCTCCGTGCCGGCTCCAGCTCGAGCTGACCGAGAACACGATCATGCGCGACCCGACGCGCTCGCTCGCCGTCCTCTCGGAGCTACGCGACCTGGGGGTCCGGCTCGCCGTCGACGACTTCGGGACCGGGTACTCGTCTCTGTCCTATCTCAAGCACCTCCCCGTCACGGAGCTCAAGATCGACCGCTCCTTCGTGATGCAGATGCGGACCGACGAGAGCGACGAGCGGATCGTGCAGTCGACGATCGACCTGAGCCGCAACCTCGGCCTCCGCGTGGTCGCGGAGGGCGTCGAGGACGGAGAGACGCTGAGCCGCCTCGGGGAGATCGGCTGCCACGACGCGCAGGGCTTCTACCTCAGCAGGCCGCTTCCCGCCGAGGCGTTCGCGGCCTGGCATGCGGAGCGCGACCGCACGACCGTCCCCGCGTAACGAAACGCCGCTCTGCCAGACTGCAGAGCATGTTCCTCTTTACGAAGTCAACGACCATGGTCCGGCCCGAGGACGCGCTCCCGGGTCGCGACGAGGCGATGCCGGTGCCCGCGCGCCACGAGGTGCTCGGGACGCCGATCGCGCCGCCCTTCCCCGACGGCCTCGAGCAGGCGATCGTCGGGATGGGCTGCTTCTGGGGCGCCGAGCGCGTGTTCTGGCAGGCCCCCGGCGTGTACACGACCGCCGTCGGCTACGCGGGCGGCTACACCGAGAACCCCACCTACGAGGAGGTCTGCTCGGGCCGCACCGGCCACACCGAGGCGGTCCTCGTCGTCTTCGATCCTACGCTGACGAGCTACGACGAGATCCTGCGCCTCTTCTGGGAGAACCACGACCCGACGCAGGGAATGCGGCAGGGCAACGACGCCGGCACGCAGTACCGCTCGGCGATCTACGCGACGACCGACGCGCAGCGCGCGGCGGCAGAGGCCTCGCGCGGGGTGTTCCAGTCGGAGCTCGAGCGCGCGGGATACGGCGAGATCACGACCGAGATCGCGCCCGCCGGGGAGTTCTATTACGCGGAGCCGTATCACCAGCAGTACCTCGCGAAGAACCCGAACGGCTACTGCGGGCTCGGCGGCACCGGCGTCTCCTGCCCGGTAGGCGTCAAGACGGCTTAGAGGCTCTCACACAGTGACGTTCGTCGATCCGGGCGTGATCGGCGAGTGCGCTGCAAGGACGCAGGGAGGCCCGATAGTGGCACTATCGGGCCGACTGAGGACGCCGCAGCGTGCCGCCGAGCGCGGCCGGGCGACACAATCGCTCATTGTGTGAGAGCCTCTTAACCGGGGTAGGCTCCCGGCGTGGCGGTGAAAACCCAGGAAAAGGTGCGAAGCGCGGTCGCCCGGGTCGGCGAGGAGCTGACCGAGAAGGCGTGGACGGTCGGCCGCGATCGGAAGGCCGAGCGCAAGAAGCGGCTCGCCTGGGGGGCCCTGCAAGGGACGTTCGGCGTGCTCGCGACGATCGCGGCGCGGCGGGTCGGCGTCAAGCTCTGGGGCGTCCTGACGGGGGAGCGCCCGCCGCTCCCCCGTTAAGCGGTCTCGCCGCCGTCGATCGAGATCACGGCGCCGGTGAAGTACGCGCCCTCGTCGCTCGCGAGGTACGCGTACAGCGACGCGATCTCGTCGGGCGACGCGTGCCTCCCGAGCGGGATGCCGGCGTTCACCTCGGCGAGCATCTCGTCCGAGTACTCGGCCCGCTGCATCGGTGTCAACACGTACCCCGGGCAGACCGCGTTCACCCGCACCGCCGGCGCGAGCTCGAGCGCCATGGTCCGTGCCAGCAGGATCACGCCCGCCTTCGACGCGTTGTAGTCGGCGTAGAGCGGATGCCCGGTGAGCCCGTTCGTGGACGCTGTCATCAGGATCACGCCGCCACCCGACGCGACCATCCTCCGCGCCGCCTCCTGCGCGCAGAAGAAGACACCGGTCAGGTTCACGTCGAGCACGCGCTGCCAGTCCGACTCCTCGATCTCGAGAAAGGGCTTGCGGACCGAGATGCCGGCGTTCGCGACCAGGACGTCAATGCCGCCGAGTTCGTTGTCGACCTGCGCGAAGGCGGCACGTACCGCGACTCCGTCCGCAATGTCGGCGCGAATCGCCGAGAGCCCGGGAATCCGCTCCGCGGCCGTGGCGACCTCCTCTTCGCCCACCGCGACCGCCACGACGCGCGCACCCTCTTCGAGGAAGCGCCTGCTCGTCGCCTCGCCGATCCCGCTCGTGCCGCCCGTGACGACGACACGCTTGCCCTCGAGCCCCCGCATGCGGCGACAATCTACTCGTGAGCGTCTTCCGTCCCGCCGTCCGACTCACCGCGCCGGACGGCCGCGAGTGGGAGATCTATGCGTACAAGGTCTCGGTCGGAGACCGCGCCGAATGGGACACCGACCTGGTCGACACGGACGGCGTCTACACCGCGGCAGGCGCCGGGCTCGCCCTGGTGAACGGCGTCGTCTGGCTCGTGACGCTCGTGCCGCGCCTACTGATGCGGCTCTTCGACGCCGGCGTCGCCGGCGTCCGAACGCTCCGCTCCGACACGTGGACGATCGAGGCGATCACGTTCATGCCGCAGCGCCAGAGCTACGTCTGGCGGACGACGACCGAGCATCGCGGCCAGGTGCTGGCCCAGGTCGAGGGCAACCTGGCGCGCGGGTACGTCCCCCAGCAGCTGCGGAATGCGACCTACCTGGGCTGGAGGCGCTCGGCGAGGTAGCGCAGCGCGAGCGGATAGCGGTACTCGATGCTCGAGTGCGTGCCGTCGAAGAGCTCGAAGAAGACGTCGGTGACGCCGATCCGCTCGAGCGCGCGGCGAAACGCCTCCGCGCCGAGGTCGAGGTAGAACTGGTCCTTCTTGCCCGCGTCGACGTAGATCGCGCGGAGCCCGCGCAGCGCGTCTGCGTGGCGCTCGACCCTGCGCACGGGATCCCACTCGAGCCAGCGCGCCCACACCTCGTCCACGAGCCGGCCGGTCGCGGTGTCGAACGGAAGGTCGATCGAGCCGTCGTCGTTCGACGAGTAGCACGCCGCCATCGCGTAGATGTTGAGCAGGACGAAGTCCGTTCCCTTCGTGAACGCCGGCCGCGAGCGGAAGTCCGTCCAGAACGCATCGAACGAGCCGTCGTACGAATCGCGCAACGCGCGCACGACCTCTCCGACGTCCCGCAGGTAGCAGAGCTCGAAGAGCGCATCGCCGGCGTGCGTCGCGAGGCCGCCGAAGAGGTCGGGGCGAAGCGTCGGCGTCACCATCGCGCCGTAGCCGCCGCTCGACTTGCCGGCGATCCCGCGGTGCGCCGCACCCTGGAGCGTCGAGTACCGCGCGTCCACGAACGGCACCACCTCGTCGCAGAGATAGGTGTGATACCGGCCGACGCCCGGCGAGTCGAGGAACTGCGAGCCGCCGTACGACGTCCACGCGTCGACGAAGACGACGACGGCGGGCGGGCAGCCCTCGTCCGCAAAGAGCGCATCGACGAGCTCCAGCACGTTCGGGCGGAACGCCGAGCGGTTGCGCCACATGTCCACTTGGCCCGTATGGCCCTGAAGGACGTAGATCGACGGGAGGGGCGTGTCGCCGGTGCCCGGCGGCACATAGACCCAGAGCGGCCGCTGATGCGGGTCTCCGAGCCGGTTGCCGCGGAGGGCCTCGCTCTCGAGCCGGTGCTCGTCGAAGCGCCCGACATAGTCGCGGGACCACGGTTGCATGCCGCGATTCTCGCACCGGCCCGTCGGGCCGCGCGGCTACAGTCGCCGCCGTGACCCGGCGCCTCACGATCGCCGCCGCCACCGCGCTCGCGCTCGTCGCCGCCGGCTGCGGCGTGCGCAACTCGAAGCCGTTCACCGCGACGGGCACCGCTCCCTGTCTGAGAGACCACGGCTTCAGCGGCGTCACCAGGAGCCGGCTCAAGATCGGCTTCGTCGCAGCCTTCGCCGAGAACGGCGGCGTCAAGGCCACCTCGCCGACCGGCAACACGGTCACGATCGCCTTCACCGTCGACAGCAACTCGGTCGACTCCACCGAGAACGCGTTCCGAACCCACGCGCCGAAGGCGGTGCGGCCCCATATGGCGGACATCATGCAGACCAACCGAAACGCGGTTCTCGTCTGGACGACCACGCCGAAGGGCGACGAGCTCGACACGGTGACGCGTTGCCTGAGCCCATAGCTTCAGGGGTAGACTGACCCCGTGGCCGAATACGGGACGATGCGCGTCAAGAGCGGCCTCGCCGAGATGCTCAAGGGCGGGGTGATCATGGACGTCGTCGACGCCGAGCAGGCGAAGATCGCCGAGGAGGCGGGCGCCGTCGCGGTGATGGCGCTCGAGCGCGTTCCCGCCGACATCCGCGTGCAGGGCGGCGTCGCACGAATGTCCGACCCGGAGATGATCCAGGGCATTCAGGAGGCCGTCACGATTCCGGTCATGGCGAAGTGCCGCATCGGCCACTTCGCCGAGGCGCAGATACTCCAGGCACTGGAGATCGACTACATCGACGAGTCCGAGGTGCTGACGCCGGCCGATGTCGAGCACCACGTCGACAAGTGGGCGTTCACCGTTCCGTTCGTGTGCGGCGCCACGAACCTCGGTGAGGCGCTGCGCCGCATCGCCGAGGGGGCCGCGATGATCCGCACGAAGGGCGAGGCGGGGACGGGGGACATCGTGAACGCGGTCACCCACATGCGCGCCGTCTTCGGTCACATGCGCAGGCTCACCTCGCTCGCGCCGGAGGAGCTGTACTCGGAGGCGAAGAAGCTCCAGGCGCCGTACGAGCTCGTGCGCTGGGTCGCCGAGCACGGGCGGCTGCCCGTCGTCACCTTCACAGCCGGCGGCATCGCAACGCCGGCCGACGCCTCGCTCTGCATGCAGCTCGGGGCCGACGGCGTCTTCGTCGGCTCGGGCATCTTCAAGTCGGGCGACCCCGAGCGGCGCGCGAAGGCGATCGTCGAGGCGACGACCCACTACCAGGACGCGGAGATCCTCGCGCGCGTCTCGGCCGGCCTCGGCGAGCCGATGGTCGGGATCTCGACGAGCTCACTGGACCCGAGCGAGCTCCTCGAGACCAGAGGCTGGTAACAGCCGACGACGCGCGTAGCGTCCCGCGTCGTGGACGCGCGCAAGCCTGTCTGGACCTCGTCGTCCTTCCTCGTCTATACCGGTAGCTTCACGGTCCTCGCCGCGGCGGTCGGCGCGCTCGGCTACCTCTCCGGCTCGTACGGCCGCGCCGCGTTCGCGGGCTGGGCGTTCCTCGTGCTCGCGATCCTGTACGCGATCGCGCACGCGTTCAGGCTGAGGGGACGATGGCTCACGGCGGGCGTCTTCGCGTTCGCGTCAGTAGTCGCGTGGGGCGTCTTCGTCGGCGCCCTCTGGGTCTGCTTCGGCTGGCTCTCGCCCCACGACTTCGCGAGCCTCCCGTTCCACGGCTTCGACCTCGGACGGCTCTCGCTCGAGCTGCTCGTGCTCGCGGCCGCCTTCGACGACCGGCGCCGGTTCAGCTTCCCGCTCATCACGTCGATCATCGTCCTCGTCGGCTGGCTCTTCGCGACCGATCTCGTCTCGGGCGGCGGCAGCTGGTCGGCGGTGGTGACGCTCGTCGTCGGGCTGGCGTATCTCGGCGCCGGGAGTGCGAGCGAGCAGCCCTCCGCGTTCTGGTTCCATCTCGGCGCGGGCGTCCTGATCGGCGGCAGCCTGCTCTACTGGTTCCACCGCGGCGACTTCCGCTGGGCCCTGATCGCCGTCGCCTCGCTCCTGTACATCGGGAACGCGCACCGCACCGGGCGCTCGAGCTGGGCCGTCCTCGGCGCGCTCGGGCTGCTGGCGGCGTCGACGCACTTTGCGTCCGAGTGGTCGCACACGCCCGCGGTGCCGCTCTTCACGCTTCAGAGCGGCGAGGCGCCTCGCGATTGGGTGCCGCCGCTCGTGTTCGCGTTCACCGGCTTCCTGCTCGTCGTGCTCGGCCTCGCCGTCGCGCGGCGGCGGTCGGTCGCGTAACGCTCATTACAATCGCGGCATGAAGCCGCTTCGGATCGGCGTCCTCGCCGTGCAGGGGAACTTCCGCGAGCACGCGGCCGTGCTGCGGCGCCTCGGCGCCGACCCGGTCGAGGTGCGCCTGCCGCGGCAGCTCGAGGGGCTCGACGGGCTGATCGTGCCCGGGGGCGAGTCGACTGCGATCACCCGCCTCATGCGGCTCTACGGGCTCGACGACGCGCTCCGCTCGTTCGAGGCGCCGATCTTCGGCACCTGTGCCGGGATGATCGTGCTCGACCGCGACCATCTCGGGCTCGCGGACTTCACGACCGAGCGGAACGCCTTTGGCCGGCAGGTGCGGTCGTTCGAGGCGGATCTCGAGATCGGCGACGACGAGGGCCCCGTACGCGGCGTCTTCATCCGTGCGCCGTGGATCGAGGACGCCGGCCCGAACGTCGAGGTGCTCGCCGAGGTGGACGGGCATCCGGTGCTCGCGCGCGAGGGCCGGATCCTCGTGGCCGCGTTCCACCCCGAGCTGACCGACGACACGCGGATCCACGAGCTCTTTCTGAACCAGGTACGGGAGGCGACGAGTGTCCGGGCATAGCAAGTGGTCGACGATCAAGCACAAGAAGGGCGCCGCCGACGCGAAGCGCGGCAAGCTCTTCTCGAAGCTCACGCGCGCGATCATCGTCGCGGCGAAGGAGGGCGGCGGAGATCCCGCGGGGAACCTCGCGCTGCAGAACGCGATCGAGAAGGCACGGTCGTACTCGATGCCGAAGGACACCATCGACCGCGCGATCGCCAAGGGCTCCGGCGCCGACGCGGACGCGTCGAGCTTCGAGACCGTCGTGTACGAGGGCTACGGACCGAGCGGCGTCGCGGTGATCGTCGAGGCCCTGACCGACAACCGCAACCGCACGGCGGGGGAGGTGCGTCACACGTTCGCGAAGAACGACGGCAACCTCGGCTCGTCCGGGGTCGTGGCGTGGCTCTTCGAGCGCCGCGGCGTCGTGCTCGTCGCGGTCGACGGCGTCGACGAGGACGAGCTGACGCTGGCGGCGGCCGAGGGAGGCGCCGACGACATGACGCGGGACGGCTCCTCGTTTCAGGTGCTCTCCGCCCCCGAGAATCTCGGCAGCGTGCGCACGGCGATCGAGGCCGCCGGCTTCACGGTCGAGAACTCAGAGCTGACGATGCTCCCGAAGACGACTGTCGAGGTCGCCGACGAAGGGGACGCGAAGAAGGTGCTGCGGCTCATGGACCAGCTCGAGGACAACGACGACGTGCAGGACGTCTTCTCGAACTTCGACATCCCCGAGCAGGTGCTCGAGTCCGTCGCCGGTTAGGTGTCCGACACGCTCTCCGATCAGAAGAATCCCACCGCCCCGCGGTAGACGACGAACGGCAGGTCGACGAGCGCGAGCGCCGCGATCCCCGCCACGACGAGCCGCGGTGCGCGCGCGGCCGCGCGGTCGAGCGCCCAGCCGAAGCAGATCGCCCACGCGCCGAGGGTCGAGAGCATGTACGTCGGCTTCAGGACGTCGCCGTCGGGGACGGGGTAGCTGACGGTGAAGTAGAGGTAGCCCGCGAGCCCTGCGAGCGGCAGGAGCGCCACGAGGAGTCGAGGCGGCTCGCGGCGGCGCACGGAGCGGACGAGGAGCCAGAGCCAGCCCACGATCGCGAGCGCCGTCGGCACGAGCCCGACGACGTTCTGCGTGACGAGCCAGTCGTTCGTCGCGGGCGGCGGCGGCCCGCTCACCCGCTTCCAGGCGAACACGCCGTACCAGTCCCCCCACATGTCCGTGTAGGTCTGCGGCCACGCGAGGTTCGCCATGTGCCGGCGATAGGGTCGGGTGAAGACGTCGGGCAGGCCGGGGTCGAGGTAGAAGCTCGCCGGGCGGCGCTCCCAGAGCGGTTTCGCGACGTGCGGCCGGTCGAAGATCGCGTTCGAGTAGTTCGCCGCGCGATAGCCGTACCACGGCCCGGCGACGACGGCGCAGGCGGCGAGTGCGAGCCCGAGCGACCTGAGCGTCGCGCGGCGCTCGTCCGGCCGCCACCAGAGTGCTGCGAGGAACGCGAGCACGACCACGGCCAGCGTCCACAGCGCGAACTGCCGCACCATCTCGCCGGCGCCGAGCGCGAGCCCCAGGCCGAGCGCGGCGCCGGCTCCGTAGCGTCGGCCCGCGAGGATGCGTGCGGCGAGGTACAGGCAGAGGACGGAGACGAGGAGGTCCGTCGGCTCCGGGTTGAACATCGAGGCCGTCCGCGTCAGCACGGGCGACAGCGCCACGTAGCCGGCGGCGGCGGGAGCGACCCAGCGGCGCCCGGGCGCGACGAGGCGCGCGAGGGCGATCACGAGCAGCACGGTGGCGACCGCGACCGGGACGTTCCAGAGCTGCGCGAGCTTGTGCGGCTCCCCGAGCCCGGCCTGCCGGCCCACCCACGTGATCGCACCGGCGAGGCCGTAGTAGAGCGGCGGCGAGTAGTACTCCGGCGTCTCGTTCTCGTGCGGAAGCCGCAGGTGGTCGATGAGGAAGTCCGCGTACTCCTTGTGGGAGGCCGCGTCGTAGCCCGCTCCGACGGGATAGGCGGCGGCGTTCCAGAGCACGATGAGCCCCGCGAGCGCCGCGAAGCCCACGGCGAGACGTTCCGGGGTCACCCGTCGCAGAGCGATCTGCCGCACCGGCGCACGCGGAGCCGCCGCCGCCGCCATCGGGCGTACTCCGTCGAGCCTGGGCACGCGCGCAAAACTACAGCGCGCCCGCGGCAGGGTTGTCCGACCTCCTGCCTAACGTGTCCTCGTGAAAGTCATCGGCATCGACCCGGGGACGGCGAATTGCGGGTACGGGATCGTCCAAGAAAGCGGCGGGCGCCTCAAGGCCATCGACCACGGCTGGTGGTCGACGCCGGCCGGCGCCAGGTTGGAGCTCCGTTTGAAGACGATCTTCGAGGCCGTGGCGGCGCTCATCGCCGAGCACGGCCCGGATGCGGTCGTCCTCGAGGAGTCCTTCGTCGGCGTCGACGCCCGCACCGCGCTCTCCGTCGGCCAGGCACGCGGCGCCGTGCTCGTCGCCAGCGCGCTGGCCGGCATCGAGTGCACCGAATATGCACCCGCCCGCGTGAAGCAGGCTGTCTGCGGCTACGGCCGCGCCGAGAAGGCCCAGGTGCAGCGGATGGTGAAGTCGATCCTCGGCCTCCACGCGCTGCCGACGCCGAATCACGCGGCCGACGCGCTCGCCGTCGCGATCTGCCACGCCCTCGCGCCCCCTCTGCTGAAGCTGGTCGGATGAGCGTAGGCTCGACGGAGCTCATCAAAGAGCGTAGGCGCCGGCTTTGCCGGCGCGGGGAGCGGGCATGATCGCGCGCCTCCGTGGCACGCCGGTCGCGTCGACGCCTGAGGGCCTCGTCCTCGAGGTCGGCGGCGTCGGCTACCTCGTCGCCGCGACGCCGAGCGCGGTGAGGAAGGCGGAGGGCGCGTCCGAGCTCGTCGTCGAGACGTATCTGCACGTTCGCGAGGACGCGTTGCAGCTGTACGGCTTTGCGGAGCGCGCCGAGCGGGAGCTCTTCGTGCAGCTTCTCTCGGTGAACGGGATCGGGCCGAAGGTCGCGCTCGCGATCGTGTCCGGCTCGCCGGCAGACGAGCTGCGCCGTGCGATCGTGCGCGAGGACACGGCCCGCTTCCAGGCGATCCCGGGGATCGGGCGCAAGACGGCGGAGCGCATCGTGCTCGAGCTGAAG
>DASSGL010000109.1:0-6388 GCA_035693525.1 Gaiellaceae bacterium
AGGAAGACGCCGACCACGGCCAGCTTGCACAGGTAACCGGCGAACGACGGCAAGAACACACGCGTGAGGTACCGGCGCGGCTGGGCGAGGATCACGCCGCCCTGCTTGGCCTGCAGCCAGAGCTTCTTGACCTGCCGCCAGAAGATGCGCGCGACCAACACGATCAGGACCGCGGCGCCTGCCACGATCGCGATCGTCAGCAGCGGACTGTCGGTGAGGTTGCTGAAGCTGATGTCGAACGATCCCGGAACGGAGAGGAACAGGTACAGGTAGACGAACGTCCCGGCCAGCGTGAAGAAGATCTTCTGCACGAGGTACGCCGCAAGGGAGCCTGCGAACGTCGCCGACGGGATGATCGCGACGAACATCAACAACGTGACGAAGGTGCCGAGGTTCGCTGGCAGGAAGCAATTGCCGGCCACGCCGACGGCGTAGGCGGCGACGATCGGGCGGATCGTGACCTCGGCGGGGTACGCCGCCTTGAGGATCCCGTAGTACGACAATCCGGTCAGCACCGTCTGACCCGTCTGCAACGCGAGCGCCGCGACGAGGTAGCCCGCGGGGATCGCCTTGATCTGATCCCAGAGGCTCGAGAGCCACCCGCGCACGTCGACGCCGAGCAACTGCAGGATGAGGACGAGGACGGCGACGCCGACGACCCAGGCGGCGACCTTCGTCAGGCGGCGCGGCCGCGACTCGGTCGGCTGCAGCTGCGCGGGCGCAGGGGTGGTCGTGGTCGGGCCGCTCATCGATCTGTCCGTTCCGACTGCGTGCCGGGGTAGGCCAGCGTCATGACGCTCGGCAGCTCGGCGAGCAGCGCCGAGACGGTGTCGAGGAACGGGTACGGCGCGAGGAAGACGCTCCACGAGAGCAGGACCCAGAGGGCGCCGAGCCACCACCCGACGAGGACGAACCAGAGAACGCGCAACCAGGTCGCGACCGGCTTGCCACGGCGCTCGAGGTACCCGGGAGGAGCGTGGCGTCTGACCCGCTCGACGAACGACGGTCTGTCCGATGCGGGCTTGTGCGCCTCGAGCTTGTCCTTGCCGGGCGGCTCCTGCCCGAACGTCGAGATCCACACGCCGAATCGATCGAGCGATCTCGCGACCGGGGCTCCTACCAGCGTCAGGTGCACGACGTAGCTCCCGAGGAACACGACGAGCGGCAGGAGGGTGCCGAACGACATGAACCACCCGTAGCCGGCCCACCGCTTCGCCGGGCCGGCGAGCTCGCGCGCATTCGGGATCCTGGAGTCACGAGTCTTGACGTCGCTCACCATCAGTCGGCGTCGCCTTGCGGATGGACAGCCGGTCCCGATCCAGCCACCGGGGAGAGCTAGCGGGCCTCACCCAGCGCGGGTGACCGGGCCGCCCACCGGGCTCCGCTACTCCCGCGCGAGCATCGCCGCGGCCTCCTTCGCGTTCTCTACCGGGTGATCGACCTGCGTGCTACGAGGATGTCATCGTATAGCGCGGTACGCTTTCTGCCGTGATGGTCGGTCGGGAAGAGCCGAGCGGCGGCTCGGTCGACCCTGACGATTGGTTCGCGGGCACGGACGTCGACTCGCTCGAAGAATCCCGAACGGTCGAACGGGCCGCCGCCCATGAACCGGCGTGGGTCGACGACGACGCCGAAGAAGAGACCCGCTCACCGCCGGGGCGGCTGGGGGGCGTGTCCCGGCGAGGAGTCGCCGCGCTCGTCGCGAGCGCGATCGTGCTCATCCTGGCCGTGCTCGCCGCGTCCGGCGTCTTCTCGAGCGGTGGGAGCTCGAGCACCACCTCGCCGCCGACGACGACGAGGCAGGCGACGACGCCCACGCACACCACCGCCTCCACCACGCCGACGCCGGCTGTCGTGGCGGTGCCCAATGTCGTCCTGAAGCCGGGAGAGACGGGCACCGACGTGAAGACGCTTCAGCGCGCCCTCGCGAACGCGGGCTACCCGACCGGCTCGATCGACGGGATCTACGGCCCGAAGACCGAGCAGGCGGTCTCGGCCTTCCAGCAGTCGGCGGCGATCACCGTCGACGGCGTCTACGGCCCCGAGACGAAGCAGGCTCTCCAGCGGAAGGTCAATTCGGGCTGAGCTGTGGTTTACAGCCAGCCTGGATGCGGGTCCGGGCATTTCACGCGATGCTGCGCGGGTGCCTCAGCGCTCCTTAGCGGTGCGATCGCAGGATGCGCTGGAAGGGATCGGCATATGGCCGGAACGGATGTGGGAAAGCGGCGATCGCGCGTCCGACGTTGGCCTTCGTCACGAGCGCGATAGGCGCATCGACTCTCCGAGGCAACGTCGCGCCGCGCGCTGCTGCGACGCATGCCTCGACAGCCATCCGTCCCATGACCCACGGGTACTGCGCGACGGTTCCGGTGATAGACCCCGCGCGGATCGCGTCGAGGGCTTCTGCGATCCCGTCCAGGCCCACGATCGCGACGCGCCCCGTTTTCCCGGCCGCCCGAACCGCGTCGGCAACTCCGAGTGCCATCAGGTCGCTTGCGGCGAAGAAGCCGGAGACGTCGGGATGAGCGCGAAGGATCCGGCCGGCTGCGACTTCGGCCTTCGTGCGCCGATAGTCGGCGTTGACCCGCGCGACGACGCTCACCCCTGTCCCTTCGAGGCCACGCTCGAATCCGTCCAGGCGCAGGCCGCTGTTGATGTTGTCGGCGAGCCCGCCGATCAGAGCGACGTGTCCGCGGCCCGCGAGGAGGGAAGCCATCGTCGCCCCGGCGAGCCTTCCGGCCTCGAAGTCGTCCGTACCGACATAGGTGCGCACGTGCACGCCGGCTCGCTTCGCGGCGGCCGGGTCGAGGGGGCTGTCGATGTTCACGATCGGCCGTGTCACTCCGCGCAACGGGGCGACGAGGTTGGTCGACGTGATCGGGTTGACCACGTAGCAATCGTTCTTGGCGGCGACTTCGGACCGGACCTCGTCGGCCTGACCGGCGGGATCGGCATTGCTCCTCGCGGCGCGGACGGACGCATCCGCTCTGAGTTGCTTCGCCGCGGACGCGATGCCTTCGAAGATCGAGACGAAGAAGGGATTGTCGAGGGAGTTGAGAACAGCGCCGACGCGAACGGGCGTAGGCTCGGCGCGCACTGCTCCGGCGCATCCGAAGACCGTCGAGAAGGCCGCTATCGCGATCGCCCAGTGCTTCAATCCGGGACTCCCGTCGATGCTCGGGTCAGCCTACCTCGTGCGTGGAACGCGGCGGCCCGCGCGGCAACGGCGCCCGGAAGGCACCGAATCGGTCGCGGTTTGCCGTGAACGCGCGAACTCGTCAGCTGGCGGCGGCGATAGTCGTCCTCGCTCTGACGGTCGGCGGCTTCTTCGGCGCCCGGGCTCTCGGCCAGCGCGACGCGAGAAGAGATTCGCAGCACCGGGCGGAGCTCGCGGCGACGGAGGTGCGTGACCGAGTCGAGCAGGCAGCGAACCTGACCGATGGTGTCCGCCGCTTCCTTGCCGGCCCGGTAGGTCCGGGCGTCTCGGCAGAGCAGTTCATCGACGTCGGGACGCGGTGGCTCGGACCAGTAGGCGTACCGGCCTCCGCCTGGATCGAGCAGGTATCCGGATCGGAGCGTGCGAGCTATGAGCGGCGAACCGGTCTGGGCATCGTCGCCCTGACACGCTCGGGCGGCGTGGCTCCGGTCGGCGCGCGCCGGACCTACCTGCCGGCGACGCTCGCGACGCGAGTCCCGCCGATGACCACGGCCGGCCTGGATCTGGAGAGCATGCCCGGGGTCGCGGACGCCGTGGCTCGCCCGCAAACGGACTACCGCGCGTCTGCGACGCCTCTGGTCACGCTCATGGACGGTACTCAAGGCGTCTTCCTCGTCCAGGCGGCCCAACGCCTCGAGCGCGGAGGCCTGGTCGAGCCCGGATTCGTCGTGTTGTTCATGCCGGCGTCGTGGCTCCTCTCGGCGGCCGCGGACACCGATGGCTCGACGGCGAATCTCGCGCTCGCCGTCGGCGGCGCCTCGACGGGGAGCCCGGGCAGCGGCGCGACCGCCCGAAGCACGTTCACGGTGGCCGGCGAGCCGTTCGTCGTGGGGGTGCCTCGCGTTGCGGTCCACGGCGCCTCAGCCGTGCTTCCTTGGATCATCTTGGGCGCGGGTCTCGTGCTCGCCGCCCTCGCCGGCGCCCTCGGCGTCGATGCAGCGCGACGCGCGAAGGCAAAAGCCGACGTCGACCGCCTCTTCATGCTCTCTCCCGATCTGATCGTGGTCGTCGGGTTCGACGGCTACTTCAAGCGCGTCAATCCGGCGTTCGAGACCCGCCTCGGTTACACGGAGCAGGAAGCCCTCGCGAGGCCTCTCTACGAGTTCGTCCACCCAGACGATCGCGAGCAGACGGAGGTCGAGATGAGGCGCCTGAGTGAAGGACGGACACTCGTCTCGTTCGAGAACAGGTATGTGGCGAAGGACGGCTCGCGCCGATTGATCGACTGGACGGCGACGCCGGTACTGAACGAGGGAGTGATCTATGGAGTCGGCCGCGATGTCACGGAGCGCCGGCGTGCGGAGCGCGAGCTGATCGCGGCGGAGGAGCGACACCGAACGCTCGCGCAAGCGCAGACAGCGCTGCGTCACGTTGCCACGCTCGTCGCGCGCCGTGCATCGCCGCGCGAGGTCTTTACCGCGACGGCTGTCGAGGCGAACCGTCTTCTCGGCTCGGACTCCGCGGCGCTGGCGCGTTACGAGCCGGACGGGACGGCGACGGTGCTGGCGATCGACGGCGTCTCCGAGGACGAGATCCCCGTCGGACTACGGATCCCGCTCGACGGCGAAAGCGCGATGGCAACGGTGGTGCGTACGGGCCGGACCGCCTGGGCCGAGAGCTTCGATGACGCGAGCGGTTCCGTCGCCGAGATCGCCCGCCGGCTCAGCGTCCGCTCCTCGGTCGGCGCGCCGATCGTCGTCGAAGGGCGCCTCTGGGGAGTGATCGTCGTGACCTCGAGAGGCCTTCCGCTTCCGACCGAGATCGAAGGGCGCCTCGCCGACTTCACCGAGCTCGTTGCGACCGGCATCGCAGACGCCGAGTCGCGCGCGGCGCTTGCGCGGCTGGCCGACGAGCAGGTCGCCCTGCGGCGAGTCGCGACGCTCGTGGCGGAGGGTGTAGCGCCGGCCGAGGTCTTCGCGGCCGTCGCCGACGAAGTCGGCCGGCTCCTCGATGCCGAAGCAGCTGTCATCGCCCGGCTCGAGCCCGACGGCACGGTGACGATCGTCGCCGCGGGCGGCGCGACGAACGACGCCTTCGCGTTGGGGAGACGCGTGAACCTCGAGCCGGGAACCGTGATCGCAACGGTCCTTCGGACCGGTCGCTCGGCCCAGGCCGACGAGTCGAGCGGAATCGCGCGGCGTTCGGGGACGTATACGTCCGTCGGTGTGCCGATCATCGTCGAGGGAGCGCTCTGGGGTGCGATCGCCACCGCGGCCGAGCGTGACCGGTTTCCCGGCGGCACCGAGCAGCGTATGGCGGAGTTCACCGAGCTTGCTGCGACCGCGATCGCGAACGCCGAGGGCCGCGCCGAGCTGAACGCGTCCCGTGCGCGTATCGTCGCTACCGCCGATGCGACGCGGCGGCGGATCGAGCGCGATCTCCACGACGGCACGCAACAGCGGCTCGTCTCGCTTGCCCTCGAGCTACGTGCGGCACAGGCTGCGGTTCCACGCGAGCTCGACGAGCACCGAGCCACGCTGGCGCGGACGGTGGAGGGCCTGACGAGCGTCTTGGACGATCTGCGTGAGTTCGCACGTGGGATCCACCCGGGGATCCTCGCTGAAGGCGGACTCGGGCCAGCGCTGAAGACGCTCGCACATCGTTCGGTGATCCCGGTCGAGCTCGACGTCCGTGCGGAGATGCCGCTACCCGAGGGAGTCGAGGTGGCGGCGTACTACATCGTGTCGGAGTCCTTGACCAATGTGGCGAAGTACGCCCATGCCTCCGTCGTGCACGTCGCCGTGGAAGCGCGAGACCACGTGCTTCGCGTTTCGGTCCGAGACGACGGCCGGGGCGGCGCCGATGCCGCCCGCGGCTCCGGCCTGGTCGGCCTGAAGGACCGCGCGGAGGCGATGGGCGGCACGATGTCGCTGCAGAGCCCTCCCGGCGCGGGCACGTCGCTCGTCGTCGAGCTCCCGATCGACGATCCCACCGGTGGGGTCACGACACGCGGGAGCGGGCGGCCGGCGGCCGCCGCCCGACTCGCGGAAAGGAGATAGCTCGCGTCTCGGGGGCCCGAGCCGCGGCTTTCGGGAGCTGCGGGACAGGGATTCGAACCCCAACTTCCGGTTCCAGAGACCGGCGTCCTACCGTTAGACGATCCCGCAACGGTCGCGGCCATTGTAGCGGGGGTGCTGCCGGGCTTTAGACCTCGAGCCGGTAGATCGGCAC